>DATANL010000224.1:0-4635 GCA_036266295.1 Pyrinomonadaceae bacterium
ATTTATCACCATCGCAATGCGTCAACAACTCCGGCGATAATCCGCTCGTCAATTCTTCAAGCCTTGCCGGCGTGCCGCGGATACGCTCGACGATGTTCGAATACATCTCAAGCGGCAAGTCGAAAGAGAATTTGCGTTTGAACCATTCCCTGCGCATAACCACTATCGCGGTATTCGAGCCGGTTTCAGAATCACTTCTTCTTACTTTTCGGCGTCGGAGTGGGGCTGGGACATTGCAGGGCCACGGGACCTGTCTGATTCGTCTGGCTATCCCAGAGCACCGTGGTTTGTCCGCCGGCGCAGATCGCCGTCACCGTCTGAACGATCGCTCCCTGGTTGCCGCTGCGGGTGATGTGCAGGGCGCCGCCGAGGCTCTGGTTGCCGCTAATCCCCACACTCATGCCGCCGTCGTTCAGGAACAGCAACCCGTATCGTTGAAACAGATCGTACTCATTCCGCTTCACACCGTCCGGGAATTTTACCTTACCCGGTTGATGACCTTGAATCAGGTGATTTACTCCGCCGAGCGCGGTTACATAGCTTTGGAGAAGTGTCTGCGGATTATTAGTCTTCTTGCCGTTGTCGAACCATGGCAAGCCATTTGGGCCTTGGCTATTCAGGCGGGCTTCGAGAATCGAGTTGCTGCCCTGGAGTTGTGGAGTGGCGAATCCGTCCTGGCAGATACCGCCGGCGATAGCCGCGTTGAGTTCCGCGATCGATTGACCATTGGTATTGCCCGCATGACTGAAGAACCAATCATTGACGCGCGCCGCAACGGGTAATCCGCAAAGGAAAGTGCCTAAGTCACCCTGGCAACTCGCGACCTCATTGCGTTTCAATCCGGCCTTCTTTAGTTCAGCCTGGAACTCACCGGTTTTCGTTCCGTGCGGTTCTGCCAGGAACTCCGCCTCGTGATTTCCCATCGTTATGATCACCTGACCCCGCTGAGCAGCCGCGGCTGTTTGCAGCGCTCGGAGCAGCGCGATCACTCCCAATGAGTCAGGTCCTTTATCGATCATATCGCCGGTAATGACCACCACGGATTGCACGGCCGTCCAGGTCACAGCGCTGGGGGTTTTGGGCACGCTGCCAATAATGCCTGCCTGCACCAGCACGTTCGCCAGCCGGTCCGGGTCGGCATGTGGGTCACCAACCGCGAAGATGTCCTGGAGGGTGTCCACCTCAACCACAGCCGGGTTGCTGGCAAATCTCGCTACGGGGTTTGGACTCGCACAAGGCGTCGGGGTCGCCTGGGCTTCCGGGACCGGGTTAGCCGGCATCAGTTCAACCGAGGCGCGCATCAAGAAAATAGATCCGCCGCAAATAACCAGAACGATAGCTACAACTTTCAGATCTAGTGCACGCCTCATGATTCAGATCCCCCCAGTCCTGTTACGGGTGTCAGAGTACCGACTTTAGTCGAGCACTTCCCCGGCATTGAAGGAAAGCCCAACTGAGGTTGGTACTCTCACGCCGGTGGCGTTGAATCTACCTTAGGTCTTCTTGAAGATGTCAGGGTTGTCCTTCTGTATCTTGTCGGCCTGCGCGGCCAGGTCGTTCGCTTCCTTCATAAGTTGTTCGATCTTGGACTGGTTCGAATTGGCCCGGATAGCGAAGCTGGACCAGTTCGTGCTCTCGATTAAGGCTTGCGGCGTGCCCTTGGCTGCTTCCATCAGCTCGCCACGTTTGTTGAATTCCTTCGTCTTCACGAACAGGTACTGCTTGAATTTGTCGTTGACCTGAAGACGGCTCGCCTCATTGTACTTCGACGCGGCCTCTTTGCATTTTTCTGCGGCCTTGTCATAAGCGGCGGTGGCTTCGGCGGCCCGCACGCGCGCTTCCGCGACCCGCCGGCGGTCGGTGTGCATCATCTGGTCCTTCTTGCCATCGGCGTCTTCAAAGAATTTCTTGACCTGATCCACGGCCGCGTTGCCTTCGTTGACCAGTTTGTTTGCCTTATCCGTGTCGGCGGTGTCGCTGTTGCTGCTACCGCAAGCCCAAAATCGCGGCGATGAGCAGAACCAAAGCAACGTGACTGTTGAAGTATCTGGGGAACATTTGGTTGGGTCCTTTCCCGTTTGTAGAAAAACGAAGCAGATCAAATCCAATCTACAAATTGAACCTCGTGCACTGAGCGCTTTGTCGCACGGCGAGCCTTAGGCCAGCGGCACCGATTGTCCGGCTTGTACGTAAGCGTGTTCGTAAAGCGCGAGCCCAAGCAGCGCTAAGGGCGTGGCGCCGACAGCAACCGTGGGCGCGATAACCGGCACTCCTTCCATGATTGGAAGCTGACCCGCCAACACGATGACGGGCAGCACGCCGCCGAGTGCGCTCAGGATAATTCCAGCCCAGAAAAATGATCGATAACGCCCGCGCGTCATTTCCCAGATCGCGGCCCGCGCATGCGCGGTCGCGTGTGTCAGCGACAGCTCACCCGCCACCATCAAAAGATGCAGCAACGTCGCGATAGCCAGAATCCAGAGGAGAGGGAATCCGGGCCGCGGAAAAGACAAATAACCAACTGGCTCGTTGAACGATCCATTCCAAACCGCGAACGGTAAAAGGACCGCTGAGCCGAGCAGCAGTGCCTGTGTCAAAAGATGCGGCGGCAGCAAAGGACTCTGCCAAAGGTCGCGAGCCTTCGCTTGCGCAAACAGGTAAGCGGTATAGATCGCGGTCAACGCTGAGAGGATGATTCCCGGCAACACCAGCCAGCGCAAGATTGAAAAAGTCAGCTCAGGTTTACTGTTAGCTATTACCAAGAGAAACAGATGGATACCCAGGACCAATGAATAGGCCGCGATGACATAGGCGCCCTTCACCAGCCAGCTTCGCCATTGCGAGCGCGTGAAGATCATAAAGAAACGGCCCGGGTGCTCGAGGTCCCAAATCAAAAGTCCGCCGGTGACGCCGAGGAAGGCCGCTGACACGAGCGGTGCGATCGATACCCACAGCGAATTGCGCAGGTTCATGAACCCAAACAAAACCAGGAGCGCCGCCACCAGATAGACGCCACTCGCAATGCCCTTGGTCCACGTGTACAAACTGACGCGCCAGTCCCAGGGAATTGAATGCGCGACGTCGTAAGTCAAAAGTGCGGCAGCCGAACTGTTGTTGTAAGTCGGATTGCCTGAGACGACGTGTTCGTTCGATTCACGCTGCTCGCTCCACATGAACAGGCCGGCTTCCGGCCGTCGCGCCGCCAGCGGATCGAGCGTTGCCTGGTGCGCGCCTTTGTAGAAAAGTTTCGGCAGCGTCTCTTTTTCAGGGCGGCGTACGTTGACCGGTTGCCGATTTATGATTTGCGCGACGTAGGACGATTGATCGTTCATGTCGCCGATCAAGATCGCCTGCGTGGGACAGACGACCACGCACGCCGGCTCGAGGCCGACGTCGATGCGATGCGCGCAGAAATTACATTTCTCGGCTGAATGATCTTCAGGATTGATGAAGATAGCGTCGTAGGGACAAGCAGCCATGCAGGCTTTGCAGCCGATGCAGATCGATTTATCGAAATCGACAATACCGTCCGCGCGTTTGAACATGGCCGCGGTGGGGCAAGCAGCGACACACGGCGCGTGGGCACATTGATTACAACGGGTGACCTGGTGCGCGCGACGTGTTTGCGGGAAGACGCCTACGTCGACGTGCTTGACGTAGGTGCGCGTGACGCCGATGGGTACGACATTTTCAGACTTGCAGGCGGTCGTGCACGCATGACACCCGATGCAGCGCGTGTGGTCGATGACCTTGGCCCATTGGATGCGCTGATTTGATTGCTCATCGATCATTGTTTTGGTTCCCTCTACCTTTACGAGAGGGTAAGGGTGAGGGTCTACGTGCCCAGAACCAAGAGAGTTTGTCTGACCGTAGGCCCTCACCCCAGCCCTCCCTCAAAGGGAGAGGGAGTTTTCAGTACCCGCTGGAAGATGCGCACTATAACACGCAAGGTTGTGACGCTTACAAAGTCAACCGAGGGCTTAAAGCGGTGGTGGCTTAATTTGGTGTCAGGCCCGAACGACTTTGACTGGAGCGCAAGCGTCCTCGCTTGCATTCTCTAACAAACGGCAACCGAGACGGTTGCGCTCCAGTCAAATTCAGCCACTACCCTTAGAGCCGGAACTTCAACGTGTTGCCGATCACGTTGAGATCGCCAGGCCGCGAATGACCATCGTTCTGACGCATGTAGTACAGCTCGAAAGTGAAATGCTCGTCCACTTTTTTTGCCACGCCGGCGTAGATGCGATTGCGAATCCAGGCGTCAAAGTGCGTGTCATAAAAGATTTCGTCCGCGACAAAGCCATTGAGTTTCCAAACATTCAAAGGATGTTCGAGCTGCAGTCGATTGCGGTAATGAATGAAATTCAGAGGCGGCGTCCGCCAACGATATTCAAACCGGTTTCGATCGCTGAACGTTACTTTCCCGAGCGGGAATTTGAGCGTGGCCTCGATCGTTAGCCGTTCTTCCTTGTTGCGCGAAGGCACGGCCGGCTGGTTCTCGAAATGTGTGTAGAACGGGAAAACGGTCAGATATTTTCCCACCTTGACCGAGACGCCGAGGCCGCTGGCCGCGTGTTCCGCTACCGGCCGTTCAGACTTGCGGCCCAGGTGCAGATATCCCAACAAGACAATGTC
>DATANL010000225.1:0-7758 GCA_036266295.1 Pyrinomonadaceae bacterium
CCAAACGTGGTACCGCGATTGCTCCTAACCTAACTGAAGCGCGAAAGCACTAATTTGCCGGACGGAAACTAAACGAGACGTCTGATCGCTGTATTGAATTCAAGCGGCGACAGGGTAAGAAAGCACAATGCGGCATTATAAGAAAGTAACAATCATTCAGTGACAATTACGACAATCACCGTGGCTATGATGACGCTCGCCGTTTTGTGCATTTACTTCAGTCGGAAGTTGCGACGAACCCTGTCTGAAGACGGAGTTGGAACCTCCCGCGCTTGAGTTCCATCTCCGGTGAATCAGAAAACAGTCTCAGACTAATGTGGAGGATATATCTGTGTCTGCCGAAATCATCAATAACAACATAATCAAAGAAACTCTCAATGGGAGCGATCTCGAACCGCGTGAAGGAAATACGTCGCAGCCCGACCTGATTTGCTGGTCGCATCTTCGTTGGGACTTTGTCTATCAACGGCCGCAGCATCTGTTGACCCGCGCTGCTGCAGACCGGCGCGTCTTCTTTTTCGAAGAGCCGGTCTTCAATGGCTCAATGCGCCTCGAAGTGCGCGAGCGCGATGCCGGCGTCAAGGTAATCACGCCGCATCTGCCGTCAGGCTTGCACAGTGACGTGGCGACCCGGGCAGTGCTCAAAGAAATGCTGCATCGGTTCTTCATCGAAAACCGCATTAGCGAATACGTCTTCTGGTACTACACGCCGATGGCCCTCGAGTTCACGCGTCAATTCTCTCCGGTCGCAACCGTCTTTGACTGCATGGATGAATTGTCCGCTTTCCAGGGCGCTCCGCAACAACTGCTGGAAAGAGAGAAAGATTTGCTGAAGCTGGCCGACGTGGTTTTTACCGGCGGCTACAGTCTTTATGAAGCCAAGCGTCATCGGCATTCGTCGGTCTACGCATTTCCCAGCAGTATCGATCGCGCGCATTTCAATCAGGCGCGCGCGCAGCGGGAAGATCCTGCGGATCAAAAAGAGATTCCACATCCGCGACTCGGTTTCTTCGGAGTGATTGACGAGCGCTTTGACGTGCAGTTGATCGATGAAGCCGCGGCCGCGCGACCCGATTGGCATTTCATCATGATTGGTCCGGTCGTCAAGATTGATCCCAGCTCACTGCCCCAGCGCCCGAACATTCATTATCTCGGCGGGAAAAATTATCGCGAGTTGCCTGCGTACATCGCCGGTTGGGACGTGGCCCTTTTGCCGTTCGCCCAAAACGAATCGACGCGATTCATCAGCCCGACCAAGACTCCGGAATATCTCGCGGCCGGCAAACCGGTGGTGTCGACGCCGATCCAGGATGTCGTTCGACCTTACGGTGAAATGGAACTGGTGCAGATCGCGAGCAACACTGACGAATTCATTGCCGCAATTGAGCGGGCGTTAAGTCCCGACGCGAGCAATGACAATTGGCTCAGGCAGGTAGACAGTTTCCTGGCGCAGACTTCCTGGGACGATACCTGGGAGCGGATGTCTGCCCTTATCGACCAGGTGGTCGAGCGCAAGACACTCTCAACGCCGATACCGGTCAGCACGCCGCAAACGTTGCGAGCAGCAAACTTCTAATACAAGAGTACAAGGAACAGGGAGAAACTATGTTTGACTATTTAATTGTCGGAGCAGGATTCGCGGGCAGCGTGATCGCAGAGAGATTGGCGCGTGGATCAAATAAGAAAGTTCTGCTGTGCGACAAGCGTCCGCACATCGGCGGCAACGCTTACGACGAATATAACGAGCACGGGATTTTGATTCACCGGTACGGTCCGCACATCTTCCACACGAACTCGCGCGAAGTGTTCGAGTATCTGTCGCGGTTTACGGAATGGCGGCCGTATCAGCATCGTGTGCGCGCCAGCGTCGACGGCCAGGTCGTTCCTATTCCCATTAATCTCGATACGATTAATTCGCTTTACGGACTAAATCTAACTTCATTCGAGGTCGAAGAATTTTTTAAGAAAGTCGCCGAACCGCGCGAGCACATCAAGACCTCTGAAGACGTGGTGGTCAGCACCGTCGGCCGCGAACTGTACGAGAAATTTTTTAAGAACTACACGAATAAGCAGTGGGGCCTCGATCCGTCGGAACTCGATGCCAGTGTAACGTCGCGCATTCCGACGCGGACCAACCGCGACGATCGATATTTCACCGACACTTATCAGGCGATGCCGCTGCATGGCTATACGCGCATGTTCGAGAACATGCTCGATCATCCGAATATCAAGATCATGCTGAACTGCGACTATCGCGAAATCGAAAAAGAGATTCCGTTCAACGAGATGATTTACACCGGACCGGTGGACGCGTTTTTCGGCTATTGCTATGGCAAGTTGCCGTATCGTTCGCTCGAGTTCAAGCACGAGACGCACAACGTGGAAACGTTTCAGCAAGCGCCGGTGATCAATTATCCAAACGAGCATCTCTACACGCGCGTGACCGAGTTCAAGTATTTGACGGGTCAGGAACACGCGAAGACCAGCATCGTCTATGAATTTCCGCGGAGCGAGGGCGACCCGTATTACCCGGTCCCGCGCAAAGAGAACGCGGCCGTCTATGCGAAGTACAAAGCACTCGCGGACAACACGCCGGGCATACACTTCGTGGGGCGTCTGGCAACTTATAAGTACTACAACATGGACCAGATCGTAGCGCAGGCACTGACCGTCTATTCGAAGATGGTCAGCACCAAGCGAGCGGACGCGCTGCAACTCGCGCACGGTCATCAGAATGGAAATCACAAGCCGGCGAGTCGGGCGACCATCACCACCGACCTGACGATTGTCGGCGGTTCGCAGCATGGTGAGATACGAAAAGCTGTTTGAAAGTTTTTTTCTCGGCGGATTTGAATGTTCGACGCATCGTCTGGCAACCGGCAAGCGTTTGGATGAAATTGCTTTCACTCATCACGACCGCTTTGCCGGCCAGGATTATCGACGGCTGATTGAGCAAGGTATCACGACTGCCCGCGAGGGATTGCGCTGGCACCTGATTGAGCAGCGCCAGCGCAACTACGATTGGTCAAGTCTCCTGCCGATGCTGCGCGCCGCGCAGTCAGCCCGCATCCAGGTCATCTGGGACATCTTTCATTATGGCTGGCCTGAGTGGCTCGAGGTGTTTGAGCCGCGCTTCGTTGACGCCATCGCCGCGTTCGCGCGCGAATTCGCCCGGGTCTGGAAGAACGAAACCGACGACATCCTCTTCGCCTGTCCCACCAACGAGATTTCATTTTTCTCCTGGGCCGCCGGCGACGGCGCCGTGCTCAATCCTTTCTGCACCCGCCGTGGCGACGAACTAAAACAACAACTCGTTCGCGCTAACCTCGCGGTGTGCGAAGCGCTTTGGGACATCGATCAACGCACGCGCATCACGCAGATCGATCCGATGATTAACGTGCTGCCCCTCGATCCCGACAACGAGAAGCAGGTGCACGAGGCCGAAAGCTATCGCACCTCACAGTTTGAAGCCTGGGACATGTTGTCAGGGCGTCTGAAGCCTGAGCTCGGTGGCGATCCCAAATACCTCGACGCGATCGGCGCCAACTACTACGTGCACAATCAGTGGATTCTCGGTCAGGGATTCATCGATCAAAACAATCCGCGTTACAAGCCCCTCAGAAATATCATTAAAGAAATATACGACCGCTATCAACGTCCTTTCTTCATCGCCGAGACTGGCATCGAAGACGACCTGCGGCCGAGGTGGTTTCGCTATGTGTGCAGCGAAGCACTGGCGGCAGCCAAGGACGGCGTGCAGCTCGAAGGCATTTGTCTTTATCCCATCCTGAACCATCCCGGATGGCTGGACGACCGTCACTGTTACAACGGGCTCTGGGACTACGCGGATGCGAAAGGCGAGCGCGAAATCTATCAACCCTTAGCGGACGAATTGCAGCGACAGAGAGACTTGTTCAGAGATGAGTTACACGTGGCAGCATGAGGTGAATGGCGTGAGCAAGAACGGCGTGCCGCGGCCGGAATATCCGCGCCCGCAGTTTGTCCGCGACAAGTGGCTGAACCTGAATGGCGAATGGGAATTTGCCTTCGATGACGCCGACGAAGGAATCAAGAACAGTTGGTTTGAACGTCAGGATCTCCCTCAACGAATCGTCGTGCCGTTCGCCTATCAGGCAGAAATGTCCGGCGTCAACGACAAATCGGTTCATGAAATTGTCTGGTACGCGCGCAACTTTGAGGTGCCGAAAGAATGGGCAGGCTGCGATGTGCTGCTGAATTTTGGCGCAGTCGATTACTACTCGACTATTTGGGTGAACGGCGCCGAAGTCGGTCACAACCAGGGCGGCCACGTTCCTTTTCAATTTGAAATCGCTCCCTACTTGCGCGAAGGCACGAACCGCGTGATGCTGCGCGTGGAAGATCGGCAGGACCCGCGACAGCCGCGCGGCAAGCAATCCTTTACCGGCCAGCCTTTCGGCATCGATTACTACTGCACCACCGGCATCTGGCAAACGGTCTGGCTGGAAGCAACGCCGGCGATTCGCATTGAAGAATTGCGAACCATTCCGGTGGCCGACCGAAACATCCTCTACCTGAGCGTCTTCCTGCACGCGCCTTCGTCGAATTGGCGAATCGAAGTTGAAATCTTCGATGACGATCGACTGGTCACGCGGCAAGAGACGCGTACGGCCGTCGCGACCGGTCAATTCATGCTGACCATTCCGTACGCCAAACTGTGGTATCCGCACGCGCCGCATCTCTACGATTTGAAAGTGCGCCTGTACGAAGGCGACCAAGTGCTCGATGAAGTCAGTTCATACTTCGGGATGCGCAGCATCGAGTTGCGTAACGGCCAGGTACTGATCAACGGCGAGCCGACCTACTTGAAGATGGTTTTGGACCAGGGTTACTGGCCGGGCGGCTACATGACTGCGCCGTCGGACGAAGCGCTCCAGACCGACATCGGTTGGATCAAGATGTTCGGTTTCAACGGCGCGCGCAAACATCAAAAAATTGAAGACCCGCGCTGGCTGTACTGGTGCGATCGGCTGGGCCTTTTGGTTTGGGAAGAAATGCCCAACGCGCGCGAATGGTCGCCGGATGCTGAAGAACTTTTGTCGGCCGAATGGCAACGCGCGGTGCGACGCGATTACAACCATCCGTGCATCATCGCCTGGGTCCCGGTCAACGAGAGTATGGGTTTTCCGGGCCTGCAACAGGAGCATGCCGGTCAATACGCCTTCATCGAACGCATGGTGCGAACGACGCGGCGGCTCGACGCCACGCGCCCGGTGATCGACAACGATGGTTGGGAACACACCGACATCTGTGACATCTGCGCCATCCACGACTACACGCCGACGGCCGAGAGATTGCGGGAGCGATATCTCGATAAGATCTCCGGCGGACAATTACCGATGCAGGTGTGGCTTCCCGAGAAACCTCTGTTCGCGCGCGGGTCGAAATATCGTGGGCAGCCAATCATACTTTCCGAAGTTGGCGGCTTTCTGAACATTCCGCCCGACATTCCGCCCGAGCAACGCGATCTGCTTTATCGCTTTTACGATTCATTCAACACGCCCGAAGAATTCGCCGCGAAATACGAAGACCTGATGCGAGGCATCTCGTCGCTCCGATTTCTGGCAGGCTTCTGCTACACCCAACTCACCGATATCGAGCAGGAGATCAACGGGCTACTGACTTTCGATCGCCAGCCGAAAGTTCCCGCTCATCACATCTACGAGATTCATCAACAGGCATTCAAGGAACAGAGGCGCACGGCAAGTAGTATCCGCCGCGTTGGTATTGACGTGCCGCTTGGTTTATAAAGGCGCGCGTGCCGTCTCTGTAGGGGTAGCCCTTGTGGCTGCCCGCGCTCAGTTTGGACCACAACGGGCAGGGACGAGCCCTGCCCCTACAGTTTCAGCAGAAGGAGCATCGATGAGAAAAGCCCTCGTTTTCAGCGCGGTCATCTTGATCGTCGTGATGGCCCATCATTCTGTCCCCGGCCAGGCAAAGCGGATCGTCATCGCGGCCGACACGGTCTTCGACGGGAAAGGCAAGGTGTTGCGCAACACGCGCATCGTCATCGAAGGCTCGAAGATTGTCGCCATCGATCCCAAGGCCGGACCGGTTGATTATGATCTGCGCGGACTGACGATCATGCCGGGTTGGATTGACGCCCACGCGCACGTCACGTGGAGCTTCGGACCGGATGGGAAGAACGGCGGCCCGGGCCGTACGACTGCGGAAGCGGCGTATGCCTCTGCCGAGAATGCCTGGGCGACTTTGCTCGCCGGTTTCACGACGATCCAGAGCGTGGGTTCGCCGACCGATCTGCCGTTGCGCGATGCAATTGCGAAAGGACTTTTACCGGGGCCGCGTCTGCTCACGGCGGTTGATCCGCTCAGCGGACGCGGACCGCAAACCGGCACGCCGGATGAAATTCGCGCCTTCATTCGCAAACAGAAGGAAGCCGGCGCCGACTTAATTAAGATTTTCGCGTCGGCCAGCATTCGCCAGGGCGGGGGCATGACGCTCTCGCAGGAACAACTGAACGCTGCATGCGATGAAGCGAAGAAAATAGGTTTACGCACGCTGGTACATGCTTACAAAGACGCCGTGCGCGCCGCCACGCTCGCCGGCTGCACGCAGGTCGAACACGGCACGCTGGCCACCGATGACGATTTGAAGTTGATGGCGCAGCGAGGAACCTATCTCGATCCGCAGGCGGGCCTCGTGATCGAGAATTACCTGCTGAATAAGGACAGGTATCTGGGCACACCCGGCTACACCGCTGAAGGCTTCGACGCGATGCAAAAGATTCTGCCGATGAATCACGACCTCGTACAGCGTGCGTCAAAAATTCCCGGGCTCAAGATCGTCTTTGGCACCGACGCGGTCGCCGGCGCGCACGGGCGCAACGCCGAGGAATTCATCGATCGGGTCCGCGACGCCAAAGTCGATCCGATGACGTCGATGGTCTCGGCAAATTCGCTGGCGGCGGAAGCGATGGGACTCAGCAACGAAATTGGATCGATCACATCCGGCTTGCAAGCGGATATCATCGCGCTTGATGGCGATCCTTTGAAAGATATCACCGCGGTGCGGCGCGTGGTGTTTGTGATGAAGGGCGGCGTGGTTTATAAGAATGTCCCGCACGGTCGCGCCAAATAAGTCTCAGGATCCAACGCGGTTCATTTCTCAGGAGCAAATATGAAACAGGTTTCGTTAGCTTTTTGTTTGATCGCGCTGGTCTCGTCGTCGACGCTGGCCCAATCTCAAAAGGAATTGGCAGATCAACTCCAGAAGTCGGTCGCGGAGACGTACAAGGACAAGACGATGCGTACGCTCGACGAAAAGAAATTGCTTCAAGGTCCGGTGCTCGTCAGAATTGTGCACTCGCTAATGGAGGGCAAGGGCTCAGTCGTGCGCCGGAGCTTCAAGACCTTTGCGCAATTCGACGCGTGGCTGAAGAAGCGGGAGCGAGAGGAAGGCTCGCCGTTTCGCCAGGTTTCGGAATTGGTGAAGTGTTCGAAAGGACACTGCGAATACAATTACGACAACGGCATACTGCACAATCAACTTTATCTGCATGATATCTATTATCGGTTTCGGAACGGCAAGCCGTACATCTTTAGAATCGATCTGCTCGATGGTGATTAAAGGACGTGTGTCAGGACGCGTGGCGTTAGCCACAGGGTCAGGTGGCTTCTGAGAAATCACTTGATCCCGTCGCTAACGCTCCGGGTACTGACAACACACTCTCAGACGATCACAGACTGAAGTCTGTGCTAC
>DATANL010000226.1:0-4892 GCA_036266295.1 Pyrinomonadaceae bacterium
TCCGCCTTCTGGCTTCTTCCTTCTGGGCGCGCGTTCCACGTGGCTGGCTCTGGTCCATTCGGCCAGGACCTCGGCGTTGTTGGCGAACTTGTTGCGCATGAAGCCGTCCAGGTCGCGCTGGAGTTCGGTGCCTTCGTCGAATAAGTCATCCAGGACTTCGCCGGCCGCGACGTGACTGCCGCGGGCGTCGCTTTGTTTCGCGACGGCCGCTTCGAAAGCAGCGATGTCTGCGGCCAGGTCTTCGAGAAAATCTTCGGGCATTTCGTGCGCGATAAATTGCGCTTTCAAAGGAAGCGCGTTCCGCGCGAAGGCGCGCGCGGCGTTCAAGAGTTCCTTGTCGTTGCCCTCCGGCGGCAGCAGAAATTCGCTTTCCAAACCCATGATGCGGGCAGCACGATTTATCGCCTCGAGGTCTAAGCGCAGTTCGATGCGTGTCTCTTTGCGACCAATCGTGTGTTGGCGCGTTTGGCCTATGCCTCCTTCCTGCTCGGCCGCCGTGGTTTGTATCTCGGTGATCACAACTGCGAAGCGAGCCGCTTTTTGTTGAGCTACGCCGTTCGGCGCAAATTGGTTGGTGAACCGGGCGAAGCAATCGCGCGAGGTAATGAAAGACGCGAGTCTGCGATTCTGATTGTCGTTCATTTGAGAAAACCTCCTGTTAAGAACGAGCGGTTACAGGTTTTCACGTCGCGATCGTGGAAGATCGTGGGTGACTTGATTGTCGATACCAGCTTGAGTGGCGACCGGCCAAGCCGGCGTTTAGAGCTGAGACCCCTTGATGGCGGCGGATTCTAGCATGGAAAAGCGGGCATGGTAAAAATTTTTGCAGGCGCTGACCAAATGTTTGGCGGTTAATAAGGGCGCATAGGGCTTTTCAACCGAGGATCGCTGTTTTGCGGCGCAAAATGGAAGGTTTGCACTTCAGAATGGAAGGTTTGCACTTCAGAATGGACACTTTGCACGACAGAATGGACGGTTTGCAGTTCGGAATCGACGGTATGCAGGTCGGAATGGACACTTTGCACGGGAAATCGAACGGTTTGCAGCTCCGGATGGGTGTTTTGACGTTCAGGATCGATAGTTTGTACCTTGCAATGGACGATTTGCCGCCGAAGATGGAGAGTGCGGCGGTTGGGACACTTCCTGCCTTAGGTCATTTGCCCTTTCGATGGCACCTTACTTCAACTTCTCATACTCTCTCTTCGCTTCGATCATGACCGGCAGGTCGGCGTCGGCTTCCTTCCAGAAATCAAAAAATGACTCGTACTCTTTGCGCGCCGTCGAGGTGTCACCCTGCAGGGCCGCGGCGCGCGCCAGGCCGAGGTGGGCCAGAGGCCATAGGGGAGAAACGATGTCCCAGCCGCGATGATCGATGATGCGCTGAAACTCTGACGCGGCTGCTGCTCCATTTTTTGCCTGCAGGTACGCAAGGCCGCGCACCCACGTTGGTTTGAAGCTGAGCGCCGGCTCATACTGTTTTGACGGTGGCAAAAATTGAACTGCGCGCTCGGCTGATTCCCCGTGTTTGAGTTCCATCGTGGCGCGGATAATCGGCAGCCAGACTGAATTGTGAATCGTGTCGAGCGGAAACTTTTTGCTGAAGTCATCGGCCAGAGATTGTGCTCGTCGCGCGTCACCGGACAAGGCCAGGGTCCAGGCGAGGGGTTGAGAATCCAATTGTCCGATCAGCGAAGCCTGTAACTCTTCTGCGCTGATGTTTTCCCGGGTCAACAGCGTCAACACCTGGTCCGCCTGGTTTGCGGCCAGTTGGACCATGCCAAAAGTCGCGCTCAGGTTGAAATCATTCGCGAGAATCCTCGCTTTCTCTGCGAGCAGTCCGCGCGCGGCCGCCAAAGCCGCCGCCTGGGCCAGACTGGCGCTCGCTTCGCGCCGCCGTCCCGCAAACGCGAGCGCGCGCGCCTGCAACTCGCGGATCTGATATTCATCGGGCCTGCCGGAAAACCATTGGACCTGCCGTTCCATCAACTGCGCATCCTGTTTGAGAAACCCGATTATGTAGAGGCGATTGTGAAAACCGTTCGAGTCTAATCCCCGTTGCAGGCCCTCCTGGATAATTTGCTGGGCGTCGTCGAAACGATTCAGTCCAATCAGCGCGAGTGCCAGGTTCGCGCGCGAAAGAGAATAATCCGGATCGAGTTGCAGCACGGTGCGGTATGCCTGCGCCGCCTGCTCAAACTCTCCGGCGATCATCAGCGAGTTCCCGTGCAGATGAAACCCATCGGGATCGCGCGGGTAGGTCTGCGTCAGCAGCGAAGTCATTTCAATTCGCTTGTCGAGTTCGCCCGTGATGTGACGGAAGTAAGTGGCAGAAATCTCGAAGCGTTCCCGCTCGGTCACGCGGTCGCGCAGTTCATACGCTCGCTTCACGTGTTCATTGCCGAGCGCGAGATTGCGCAGATCGCGATATGAAGTTCCGAGTTGCACATGGGCCAGAGCAAATTCAGGATCGAGTTCGATGGCGCGTTTGAATTGCGTGACTGATTGCGCGTACTGGGCCTTGCGGCGCAACTCAACGCCGGCAATAAAATCTTTGAAGGCCTCGAGCGACGCGGTGGTCGCAGTTTCGATCGGCATATCGAACTTGCGGATTGACGCCAGCGACTCGCCCAACTTTTCGCGCATGGCGGTGGTCGCGCGGCCCAGGGCCCTTAATACCTGCTCTTTGCCTTCGACTTCGGTCTGTTGGTGCGCGACGGTTTCGCCACTCTGGCTGTTGATGCCTTCCAGAGTGATGACGTAGTTGCGACCCAGGCTCGCAATCGAACCAATCATCAGGACCTTGATGCCGCGGCGCTGGCAAATCTCGCGTCCGATTTCGCGCGTGATCTTCTCGTCGCGCGCACGTTCCATCTGTTGCAGCGTGTCGCGGGCCCGCTCTTCCGGAAAGATGCTGATGTAGGGCGATTGCTCGAGCTGTACGGTCAGACCCTGTTTCAAGGTGCCGTCAAAGTCGGGATCGCCGGTGGTGTTGACGAAGTCCGTGAGCAGAATCGTGTCTTTCTCAGTCAGCGCCGGTGGCCGAGCACCGAACGTGCGCAGCCGATAAAAGTAGATACCGCCGATCGCGATGGCCACGATTGCCGCCAGGACTGATACCCACAGCCATTTCCTTGAGGGAATTATGGATGTGACTCGGCGACGTTTTTTGGCTGTGGTTGCAGTGAAGACCGAAGAGTGCTCGGTCATCACCGGCGTCGTATGGTCGCTTACCTCGATTGACTGCGCCGAATCACCTTCCGTCGAATCGGCTCGCGCATGCATCGCGAGTGCGCTTTGCAACTCTTCCAGATCCGATATCAGCTCACCGGCAGTCTGGTAACGTTCGTCAGGATCTTTTGCCAGCACTTGACTGATGATGTCCTGAAACCTCGCCGGCGAACGCGGCACCAGATGCCCGATGGGCGTCGGCTCGCTGTCGGTGATCGCGACCATGGTGTGATGGACGGTTTCGCCGCGAAAGGGCCGCTGGCCACTGATCAATTCGTAGAGCACGACGCCGAGGCTGAACAAGTCGCTGCGTCCATCCAGTGGTTGGCCCCGAACCTGCTCCGGCGACATATAACTGGTCGTCCCGAGCAGGATGCCGGTCCGCGTCTTAAAGCCGGCAGTTACCCGCGGATCTCTGTCGCTATCGTCCTCCAACTCTTTCTCAGTGAGTTTGGCGAGCCCGAAGTCGAGCACCTTTGCATAGCCATCCGGCCGGAGCATGATGTTTTCCGGTTTGATATCGCGATGAATTATTCCGGCTGCGTGTGCGGTGCCGAGGGCGCTGGCAACTTGAATCGCGACTTCGAGAATTTGATTGAGCGTCAGATCGTTGGCATTAATGTGTTCGCGCAGCGTGCGGCCTTCGACAAACTCGGAAGCGATAAAGTCACGGCCGTTCTGTTGGCCGAAATCATAGATGGTCAGAATGTGCGGATGATTGAGCGCGCTGGCGGCCCGCGCTTCGCGTTCGAGGCGCAGCACTCGCTCGGGACTGTGGAAACGGGACGGCAGGAATTTGAGCGCGGCGTTGCGGCCAAGCCGCGTGTCGTACGCGAGGTAGACAGCTCCCATACCGCCCTCGCCCAGTTCGCTCACGAGCCGGTAGTCGCCGATCATTTCACCACTGAAGCTCTGCGAATCAGCCTGGGTAAGCAGTGAGGGAACAAAGGTGCCGACCGCGTTGTAAGCCGGCCGATCGATGAACAAGTTCTCTCGCGCATCAGCGGCGAGCATCTCCTCGACCCGACGGCGGACTTCCTCATCGCCGTCACAGGCAGTTTCGAGATAGGCCGCGCGTTCGTCTGCGGGCCGCTCGAGTGCAGCTTCGAAGAGCTCGGTGATTTTGCGCCACTTCGCGGAATCCATTTTGTTTAGGGATGAAGGATGAGGGATGAGGGATGAAATAGTGGCGGTGATCCGCTTTCATCCATCGTGTTCATCCCTCATCCCTTCGCCCTCCGCCTCCCAATTCTGTTTGCAGCCACGCGCGCGCAGCTCGCCAGCCGCGCTCGACCGTTGGCGTCGACACACGCATGACCTGGGCAGCCTCTTCGATGGTCAGTCCGCCGAAGAAGCGCAGCTCCACGATTTGGCTGCGAAGCGGATCGACCTGGGCGAGGGTTTCCAGCGCTTCATTGAGCGCGAGCAGATCGCGGTTTGGTTCGCTTTCGTGCTCGGCCGCGGTCAATGAGATTTGATATTGGTCGCCGCCGCGTTTAAGTCGCTGACGCGCACGCGCGTGGTCCACCAGAATTTGCCGCATGAGCCGCGCGGCAATGCCGAAGAAATGATTCCGGTTCTGCCAGGAGACCGACTGGTCTACCAGCTTCAAATAAGCTTCATTGATCAGCGCCGACGTTTGCAGGGTGTGGCCGGCGCGTTCA
>DATANL010000227.1:0-3783 GCA_036266295.1 Pyrinomonadaceae bacterium
GGCTACGACGTATGTGGCGATCACCATCAGGTTCGTCGCCGTCGCCGCTGAGAACGGCACGTAGAACCAATTGAGCGGATATAAAATCCCCACCTGGGCAGTGGCAAACATCGGCATGCCGCTGAAGATATAAGGGTCCCACAACGGCAGTTGTCCCGCGCGAATCATCCGGGCCGCGGCCACGCGAAACGGCACGTTCTGGAGAAAACCATCGGCGGGGCAGAGAACCTTTCGCTGCATCAATGCCGGCAGGAAATAAACGATCGGAGCGATGCTGACGGCTATCGCAGCAGCGTTGTTGGCGCTGAATCTAAACGACCGCTCTGCGAGACGTGACATTAATCAGGAAGTTCGGGTGCGCAGTTGGTTTCGCTTTCGGCGTCGTTACTCTTGCGCCGCGAAACTCTGTTGAATCGTCCCGCGGATATTATCATTCGAACGTGCGACGTCCAATTTCCAAAGCATGCGCCACGCGTTTGCCATTCCAGCGGGCGAGTGTTAGCTTCGGCCAATTTCTCTTAGCGATTCAAATCTCAAGGGAGGGTTCTCGATGAGGATACATTTGCGCGGATGGTTTGTTGTGTTTGCTTTGCTCGCAGTAACAAACTGTGGTGGCAATCAAACAGCGAACCAACCAACTGCGCCCGCCCGGGCCACTGCCTCTACCGATTCTGAGGCTGCCGAACGCGTATTGAAACCACTTCCAGACAACGGTTTCAAAGCCGATGTTACCGTCGGGAATCCACCGTCATCGCTCGCCCGCGGGCAAAAGGCCGAACTGATTGTGCGCGTCAAAAATGTCAGCGGGGCGGAATGGCCGATGCGCGGCCGGGTCGCCGATGGAGTGTTCCAGGTTAATTTGGGAGATCATTGGTTCCAGACGGATCGAAAAGAAGTTAAGGTCGACGAGCGAGCATTCCTGCCGAAAGCGGTAAAGCCGGGCGAAGAGGTGAGCATTCCTTTTACTCTGGTTGCACCCAACCAGGTTGGAAACTTCAACGTCGAGATCGATATGGTCCAGGAAGGCGTGGCCTGGTTTCGCGAGAAAGGTTCGCAACCCGTGCGCCTGAACATTACCGTCCAGTAAGATGAGTGCCGTCCAATCTGAATCGCGTTTTCGAGCGCTTGCCCGCCGGTTCAGCGGACTTTCGGGCGCTCGGTTTGCGTCGCGGATTGCCGCTGATCCGGGCCTGCGAGCAGTTACTTTTGTTTTCACATTGTCACGTGTGACGGTCCTCGCCATCCTCGTTATGACGGCGCTCTTGCAAATCACACCCGATCCGGATTTCCCGGGCCACTTCGATGCGTCGCTCAGCGCGCAGAAGGTCCAGGTGGCGAGGATCCTGCGGCAGGAGGTGCAAACCGCAGACATCAATTGGTACATCGGAATTGCCGAGCATGGTTACGAGCATCGCCCGTTTGACGCCCAGATACCGCACAACTGGGTTTTCTTTCCGCTGTTTCCGTTGGTGCTTCACCTCGCACATTACTTGACCGGAGAATTTGCGCTGACCGGCGCTGTCCTCTCGCATATCTTCTTCTTCTTTGCGTTGTTGCTCCTCTATCGGCTGGCGGTGGTTTTTGGATTTGCCGAGAATTCAGCGCGCGCCGTTTTCTACCTGGCATTTTTCCCCGTCAGTTATTTCTTTTCGCTGCCGGTCACTGAATCGCTGTTCCTGCTGTTAACGGTGGCGAGCTTTCTTTCAGCCAAACTGGAAAAGTGGTGGTTGGCGGGAGTAATCGGAGCATTGGCTTCGGCCACGCGATTCTCCGGTGTATTGCTGCTGCCCGCTCTCGTCGTTTTGTATTTCGAATCAGCCCGGGACAGGCCGCGCAAACTCGGGCCGGAGCTGGCCTGGCTGTTGATAATTCCGTCCGGGCTGATTGCCTTTATGGCGTACTTGCACGTGATCACCGGTGACGCGCTGGCGTTTGTGAAGTCGCAGGCCGCATGGTTACGGCGGCCGGGATTCTTCCTGACGCCTCTGTATGATTACTTGGCAAACCCGGCTGAGATCGTGGCCAAATGGGACTTCAGAACTCTCAATTTCGTGGCCGCTGTAACGGTCGTGATTTGCGCCGTGGTTCTTTTCAAGCGCCGTCAGTTTGCGCTGGCCACCTATTCACTTTTGTCCGTGGTGTTGACCCTGTCGTCAACTCTGTTGCAATCGCAAGCTCGTTATGCGATGGTCGTGTTTCCCGTTTACCTGGTCCTCGGAGCGGCGGGACGAAACGACAAAATCGATCAAGTTCTGCGTCTGGTATTTATCGTGTTGCTGACGTTCCTGACCGCGTTGTTCGCCCGTCACGTTACCTTAGCGCTGTCTTGAAACGAATAAACGCCGCTGAAAAAATAGCCTTGAAGCCGCACATGTCTTCTTCGCTAGTAGCCAAGCGAATGACTCGCGCTGATATCGTCACCGAAGTGAAGCGCCTGGCGCCCTGGTTTCACTACATCGATCTGGGCGACGGCCTCTTCACTAAATCCGAGAGCGCGATTGGTGAACCAGTCGAACATCCGCGGCCGACGTGGGAGAAAGTGAAGGTTGCGGTGCCGTCGGACCTCACCGGTCAAACCGTGCTCGACGTCGGATGTAACGCGGGCTTCTATTCGATCGAAATGAAACGGCGCGGCGCCGCCCGCGTGTTGGGTCTTGACGCGCAGCGCGATCTTATCCGGCAGGCTGAGTTTGTCCGCGATGTGCTCGGCCTGGACATCGAATACGAACGCAAGTCTGTGTACGATCTCGACCCGTTCGCGATGGGACAATTCGATGTCACGCTCGCGCTCGGATTGATTTACCACTGCAAGCATCTGGTGCTGGCGCTCGAGAAACTTTTTCTCATCACGCGGCGGCTGTTGGTGCTCGAGACGGCGATCTATCCTCCGGAAAAAGCGCCCGAGTCATTTGAGTATGAAGAAGGCGGCGAGCGTCCGACGCTGCACCCGCTCGCGTACGTCGAGAACCGGCCGGAAGCAAAAGAGGCCGTCTACAATTGGTTCCTGCCGAGTACGGCGGCCTTGTCGGCACTATTGAAAAACGTCGGGTTCGACGAAATTGAGTTATTCCCGACTGCCAATTCCGATCGGGCCGTTATCGCGTGCACGAAGCATCAACCTTTTCCCGACAGCCGCTCGGTCAGTTATCTCGGATCTAAGTTGTCCATCGTCGATGGCCCGTCGCACAGCAAGCGCGACGACGAGTTGCGATTCCGTTTGCGTGCCCACAACGCCGGCTACGCGCGCTGGTTGCGTGGCAGCGACGCGGGCACTGAGAAGGGAGATGTGCATCTGGTGGCGCACCTGCTGGACCAGCAAAACAATCCTGTGTCGTGGTATGCCGCCGGGGCCTTCCTGCCGCATGACGTCGAGCCGAACGAGACGGTCGAACTTGAAATAGTCTTGCAGGCGCCCGCGTCGCCGGGAGATTACCTGATCCAGTTCGACATGGTCTCAGAGCATCTGGCCTGGTTCGAGGATCTCGGGTCGGAGGTTGTGACTCATCGACTTACCGTAGAGTGAGGGTCTGGTTAACAATCTTCGAGGCTACACCTCGAACACCGTAGGACGTAGTCCGAAAAAGATCCAGCTGCCATTCGGTAAGGCAAGCCTACCGCACTGGCCGTCGGCAAGCCATGGAAGAGCGCTTAAGACAAGGTACCTCGGACGAAGCTGTCGACCTTCGTCGCGTTTTCAGATCGATGCGCGTCTGGTCGTTGGCGCATGCGGCTGAACTCGGGTGCGCTGCCATGCTCATCCTGATGTCGCTGCAAATGCTCTTC
>DATANL010000228.1:0-14968 GCA_036266295.1 Pyrinomonadaceae bacterium
GACTGGCCGCAGTTGGCAAACGCACCCCACACCACTCCGCGGGCCGCGTTCGCAACGTTCGCGTCATCGAGGACAATCATTGGATCTTTGCCGCCCAGTTCGAGCACCACGGGAATGAGATATTTCGCGGCCGCTTCCGCCACTCGTCGGCCGGTCGCCACACTTCCCGTAAACATGATCTTATCGACGCCGGATGCGACCAGCGCTGCACCGGTGGAACCGTCGCCGGTCACGACCTGAAAGACATTCTCAGGCAAACCCGCGCGTGAAAGCACCTCGTGTATTTTCAGCGCTGTCAGCGGAGTTAATTCACTCGGCTTCAGCACCACCGAGTTTCCGGCCATCAAGGCCATCACCACTTCATCGAGGGGCGTGGCCCAGGGAAAATTCCACGGCGAGATGATTCCCACGACTCCGAGCGATTTGTAAATTTCGTATGACGAACGGCCCATCGTCCAATACAGTCCTACGCTGATGCGCCGCGGCCGCAATAACGTCGCGCTCTTGCGCGCGAAGTACTGCATGAGATCGAGCGCGGGCGCCAGCTCCATCGCGATCGCTTCGGCGGCGGGCTTGCCCGTCTCACTTGAAATAAGAGCCGCAATTTGATCGAGTTCGTCGAGGACGATTCTGCGCGCTTCCATAATCACCGCGCCGCGTTCGTGGAACGATCGCGCCGACCACGACGGCTGCGCGTCTCGCGCGCGCCCGACAGCACGCGCAACTTCTTCCGGCATAGTTAAAGGCGCCCGTCCAATTTCTGCGGTGGTCGCAGGGTTGTAGACGACAATTTCGGCGCCGGCTGCTTTGGCGGGAATGCTCTGAGCCATGCACCGATTATCACCTACAAATTCGCGCAGCCAAAGCAAAATCTCTGCGCAGATCGCGGACAAAGACGGAGTCCGCTACAATACGATTCCATTTTTTCAACCGGCTTAAGGAGACTCGTATGATCAAACCGCAGCTCAAGGAGTTCATGCGCCGCATCGACAAAGATTCCGTGGCCATCATTCCCGCCGCCCGCGAAGCGGTCCGCTCGCATGACACACACTATCGGTACCGGCAAAACTCCGACTTTTTTTATTTGACGGGATTCGAAGAGCCTGAAGCCATTGCGGTGATCGCGCCGTCGCGACCGAAGAAGTTCACGCTGTTTGTGCGTCCCCGAGATCTGGAGCAGGAAATCTGGACGGGTTACCGGGCCGGGGTTGAGGGCGCAGTATCCGACTACAGCGCCGACGAAGCCTTCACGATTGGCGAATTCGACGAGAAGTTGGCGGAGATCATCGATGGGCCATCGGTGCTCTACTATGCGTTCGGCCACACCTCACCGGAAATGGATCAAAAAATCATTCAGCAACTCACGCAGATGCGTGAGATGAATCGAAGGCCGCTTGAACCGCCGAGAACGATCGTCGATCCAAGTTCGGTCCTCCACGAAATGCGCGTGCTGAAAAGCGCTGAAGAGATCGAAATCATGCAACGGGCCGCCGACATCGCCGCCGAAGCGCACGTCGAGGCGATGAAGACCGTGCGCGCAGGCATGATGGAATACGAAGTCGAGGCGATGTTGGAAGCCTATTTCCGAAAGCACGGCGCCGCCGGCTCGTCATATACTTCGATTATCGGCGGCGGCGGCAACGCCACGGTGCTTCATTACATCGACAACAAAGATCAGCTTCAGGACGGCGATCTATTGCTCGTCGATGCGGGCGCTGAATACAAAGGCTATGCGTCGGACATCACCCGCACGTTTCCAATCAACGGAAAGTTCACCGACGCGCAACGTGACATCTACGATCTGGTTTTGAAATGCCAGAAGTCCTGCGTCGACATGGTCCGGCCCGGAGTACGGCTGGAAGATCTAAAGACACATTCGATTGAAATCCTGACGGAAGGCATGGTCGAGCTGGGCTTGCTGAAAGGCGAGCCGAAGAAACTGATCGAAGAAAAGAAGTACATGCAGTTCTACATGCACAACCTTGGGCACTATCTCGGAATCGACGTGCACGACGCCGGTCGTTATTACTTCAAAGGCGAGTCGCGCCCGGCCGAAGCGGGCATGGTGATGACGATCGAACCGGGTCTCTACATTTCGCCGGACACCAGCCGCATCCCTGAAGGCTTCAACAAGGACATTCCGCAGAAATATTTGGGCATCGGCGTGCGCATCGAAGACGACGTCTGCGTCACCGAAAACGGCGCGCGCGTGCTGACCGATAAGGTGCCAAAGGAACGTGAAGAAATCGAAGCCCTGATGGCAAAGTAGTAACCACTTAGCCGACAATCTCGGGCTGTTTCGCGACCTCAATCAGTCCGTGCTTTTGCGCCAGCTCGAAATAGCGCGCTAATCCTTGCCGCATTTCGTCGTCGATGCGGAACAGGATGTTCTCACTCAGGTACTGCTTTATCTCTGCATCCGAAAAAGGTATTTGATGCGAATAAGTGGCGATCACCTGATCCAGGTTGGCTAATCCCTCGTCCCGCGCTCCGGCAAAATCGATTGCGCGAATTTTTTTAAGGCTTTGATTTCGCACCATCCACATTGCGAAGACAAAGCCGAAGCCGGTAAATTCATGCCACAGCGCGGCCAGGTCGAAGACGCGAAACTGCTCGCGCGGTATGGTCATGGCCGGGTCGCCGATGATGAGGGCAGCGTCGGATTGCTGCATCATGGAATGCAGGTCAGGAGCGGCAGTTTTCCATTCCGGATCGAAACCGAGAAACTCGCGAAAGATAATTTTCACCAGCGCGGCTGAGGTGCGTGACGATTCATCAAGCGCCACACATTCAATCTTCTTCAAGTTGTTCTTGCGCGTTGCCAGTACCACACTGCGCACCGCGGTCTTGGACCCGACACAGACACCCGGGACGATCGAAACGTCATCCAGGCGTTGGTATTCAATGACGGGCACAAGCGCCGCGTCGACTTCGCCGCGCGCCAGCATCTCAGCGCAGCGCGCCGGCGCCGTGTCGGTGAACAGCTCTACTGATTCGCGCTGCGACCCGTGCGTAAAACTCCAAATGAGCGGCGCAGTATTCAAATAACTCGAGGCGGCAATTCGTGGTTTTTGATCGGCCATCTTTGTTTTCAAGCGTAGAGTACCGACTTTAGGCGGGGTTTTGAAGTTGGCGCTCGCATGAGCGAAACCTTATCGGTCCGCGCGTCCTTTCGCTCGTGACACTTTCCCTTTATAGTGTCGCCCACTCATGAAGATCTACGACATCACCGTTCCGATTCGGTCGATGATGCCCGTCTATCAGGGCGACCCGGGCGTGAAAGTTGAGGCGTGGTCCGCGTTCGCCAAAGGCGATTCATCCAATGTCTCAGTGTTGAATTTTGGGGCGCACACCGGCACGCACGTCGATGCGCCCGCACACTTCATCGAAGGCGCTCGCAAAATAGACGCAGTGCCGCTGGAAGTTCTGATTGGACCTGCGCGAGTTATTCGCGTCGCCGATGACCTGAAGGAAATCACTCCTGAATTTCTGGGGCGCTGCGATCTGAGCGGCGTCGAACGACTTATCTTTCATACGAGAAATTCAGAGTTCTGGGATGAAGGCTTTCGCAGTGACTACACGCACCTCTTGCCGGAAGCCGCACAGCATCTGCTCGAACGCGGCATCAAGCTGGTCGGCACCGACTATCTTTCGATCGAAAAGTTTCACTCAGGCCATCACAAGACGCACTTGACGCTGCTCTCTAACAACGTCGTGATCGTGGAAGGATTGAATCTATCAGATGTGCCTGACGGTGATTACGAACTCATCTGTTTGCCGTTGAAGATCGCCGACGGAAGCGGTGATGGCGCGCCGGCTCGCGCAGTGCTGCGAACGATGTAGCTGTCGCCTTGCGAGATTCACATGAAGTCATCATCGACCAAACGCGCGCCTGACGAAAAATACCGCGAACGTGTCTACCAGATCGTTCGCCGTATCCCGCGCGGCCGCGTCATGACCTACGGACAAATCGCCTACATGCTGGGCGAAGGCTACACGCCGCGGACGGTCGGTTTCGTCATGCATGGCGCGGACGAGAGCAAAACACCCTGGCACCGCGTGATCAATTCCCAGGGCAAATGTTCGACCGGCCGCATCGTGCTACCGGCGGATAAGCAGCAACGCCTGCTGGAACGCGAAGGCGTCAAGTTTGATGCTGCCGGACGTTGCGACCTCAAAGAGTTTTTATGGAAACCCAAGCGGAAAGCAGTGCGCAAATCCACGAAAGGCCGCACGACTCTTTACGCGCGATAATAACTTTCGCGTTTCATTCGCGATGGAGGTTTGCACCCGTGGCGATCCGGTGAACGCGGATTTCTAATTCAAGCGCTGCCGACAAGGAGAAATCATGAACATCGATCCTTTGGCCCCCCGTACACCTTACCAGGTCAGCACGCCGAAATATTCTGTGTCACATCAAATGGCGACGACGGCTTTTGAACTGCCGAACTTTCGCGTGACCCAGACGCTCGGCGTCGTGCGCGGCATCGTGGTGCGATCGCGAAACGTATTTGCGACTCTCGGCGCCACCCTTCAGCAGGTCGTCGGCGGCAACATCACGATCTGGACAAAGATGTGCGAAGAGACACGCAGCGACGCGTTCGACATCATGATTCAGCACGCATCGGAAATTGGCGCCAACGCGATCATAGGCGTCCGCTACGACACCACTGAAATCTCCGCCGGCGTGACCGAAGTTCTCTGCTATGGCACCGCCGTAATCGTTGAACCCACAGACGCGAGCTACCGCGGATGAGTAAAGACGAATTGGATCCGCAAAAGTTGGCGCGCGCCCGGAACGCGTTTGCCGCAGTTCCCTACGCAAAGTTTCTGGGGTTGGAACTCGGAGAAATCAGGCCCGGCGAAGTCAGCATTCATCTCGAAGTTCGCGACGAATTGAAACAGAACCAGGGCGTGGTCCATGGGGGCGCCATCGCTTCACTCATCGATACCGCATCAGCCTTCGCCGTACTCACGCAGATCGATGTCAGCGAGCGTGTGACTACCACCGATCTGACGATTCACTATCTGCGTCCGGCAACCGCCGGGCGCATGACAGCCACGGCTCGCATACTTCGTGGCGGTCGCCGGTTATTTGTTTTGTCGGTTGACGTTCATGACCAAGCCAATGCGCTAATCGCCACAGCCGTCACGACCTACATCAAGATCGACCAGAATCCTTCAAAACCCTGAGCGATTTCGCAAAAAAAACCCATAGACAACATAGTTGGCAAAATGCAAAAATAGTTTCGGCTTTTCCCAGCCGTAATCATCCTTTCAAAGCTCGCCCGGTATGCATTCACTTTACGAGGTTCTGTTAGCCCAACACGCGCGGCAATTGACGCCGGTTCGATGCGCGTACGCGACTGTGCTACAGCTGCATCGGTACTTCGAGGACGTGGTGCTGGAAAACAATTTGAGCGCGCTGGTGATCGAATCGCTGCCGCTCTCGCCCACGCGCTCGACCCGCGAGAAGGCCCGCATTCGTGAACTCGCGCGATCGGGTCGCCGCACTTTTTTCTTCGCGCACCAGGCCGATGCGCTCAATGAGATCGTCTCTTCGATCGGGGACAGCGCGCTGGCCGCGCCGTCGATTCTGCCGCAAGCCGAGGTCAGTCCGGCGAACGAGCATTTTATTGTAATCGCCGACGCGCGGTTCTCGGCATTGTTGGCCACCGTCCGCGGCCACGGCAGCGATGCCCGCATGGGTGGCGACGAAGTAATTTGGACCTTTGAGCCGGACATAGTTTATTCCGCGCTCGAATATTTAATGGCGCGGGTAACCGCCGAGAATCCTTATCAGGCCGGAGCATTTGAATCGGCCGTGCGCACGTCGATGCCCAAGGCGACCTCGCTGCAGCTGACGCTCAGCGTGACGACCAAGCTCGCACACTTACTGCAGGAGCAAGCCGGTCGCGAAATTGCCGTCAACCGGATTGCTACGGCGATCCGCGAATCGCTGGAGCTGGGTGTGATCCTGCAAAAGACCGTGCACGAAGTTGGCAGCGCGTTAAATGTCTCGAGCTGCGCGTTGCGAGTCGAGGGTTCAAAATCGGAACAGCCGCTCACCTATTTTTATTTTCCGGACGACCAGCGCTCGGCGCTCGAATCACCAGCGTTGCGCGAAGGCCTCGATCGTCAGTGCAGTTATCTTTCCCGGCATCAATCGGTGATCGTGCACGACTCGGACAATGAAATCGAACAACAGTCCGAGGCCCTACCGTTTGCCGTCGCGCCGCTCGTGTTTGATGAACGATTGATGGGCGCGCTGCAGGTCAACTCGGATGACCCGTCGCGGGTGTGGCAGGAAAACGAAGTGCTGTTGCTGCGCACGGTCGCCGATCAGGTGGCCGTTGCCGTCAATCACGCCGGCTTGTTCGCCCAGATTCAGCAGCAGGCGCTGACCGATGCGTTGACGGGCTGCTACAACCGCCGCTCGTTCGAGATGCAGTTGGACAAAGAAATCATGATGGCCAAGCGCACGCGTCAACCGCTGTCGCTGCTGATGCTCGACCTGGATCGATTCAAGCATTTGAACGATACAGCCGGTCACGACGCCGGCGATGACGCGCTGCGGCAACTCTCCGGCTGTTTTCGCGAAGAGCTGCGCGGAATCGATTCGGCGGCCCGGTTCGGCGGTGACGAGTTTGCTTTGATTCTGCCCCAGGCGCTCGCCGAGGGCGCGTTGGTAGTAGCTGAACGTGTGCGCGCCCGCATCGAGGGCATCTACATCCCCGATTTTGGCAACCTCACGGCATCAATCGGAATCGCCAGCTTCCCGGCGCACGCTGCTTCTCGGGCTGAACTGTTTCGCGCCGCCGACGACGCGCTCTACGCCGCGAAGCGGGCCGGCAGAAATCGTGTCTGCGTTGCCGATCGCGCGGTCGAAGCTCTCGACCAGGCACTGTCTCGCGTGTCGCCAACTCAGGAGCCCACGCAACAGACGCGCGAAGAAATCGTGATGTAAAGATTTAGTCCGCGATTAGAAACGTTTCGCAGATTTGAGAAACTGATCTTCACGAGACACTTTTCCATCTGTGATCTGCGGATAGCTCTGCGCACCCCTCACTTTGCCAGCCCGATCAATCTCACTTAAACTTTAAGACTGAAGTCTTAGCTCTTGTTGATTTGCGTTGCGTCGAAAGAGAGCTGGCTTGCTGTCTTCATGGGTGATCTGCGCAAACTCCTTCGTTATTTCCGCCCTTACCAAGGTTCCCTCATCATCGGAATTGCCTGCATCATGGCCGGCGTTGTTTTCAACGTCAGCATCCCGTTGATTGTCGGAAACGCGATCGACGCCAATTGGTCGCAGATCAGCTGGCAGAAACTGACCACGGCTTCCCTCAAAGTTCTGGGCGCCAGCGCAATGAGCGGCCTGTTTCTCTTCCTGCAGCGTCGCATCCTAATCGGGATGTCGCGTCACATCGAATACGATCTGCGCAACGATTTCTACGCCGCCTTAGTCAACCAACCGCAGTCGTTCTTTCACGAACATCGGACGGGAGATTTAATGGCCCGCGCCACCAACGACTTGTCCGCGGTGCGGCAAATGGTCGGGCCCATGATCATGTACGGCCTGCAAACTGTATTCGTGGTGATCGCGATCGTGCCGATCATTTTCACGATCAGTTGGAAGCTGACGCTGCTCTTGTTCGTTCCGCTGCCGCTAGTCTCGTTGACGGTGAAGTATTTCGGACAACAGGTCCACACGCGCTTTCAGCAGATTCAGGATTTCTTTGCGCAAATCACCGCACGCGCCCAGGAGAATTTCACCGGCGTGCGCGTGGTGCGCGCCTACGCGCAGGAGCGCGCGGAGATCGAGGCCTTCAATCGCTTGAATTACGAATACGCGCAAAAAAACCTGGGCCTGGTCAAGATCGACGCGTTGATGCGGCCCTTGATGACGCTGCTCATCGGTCTCGGCTTTGCCCTGATCATCCTGGTTGGCGTGCCGCTGGCGGTGCGGGGGGAACTTACTGTCGGCCAGTTCACTGAATTCAACATGTATCTGTTTCGGTTGATTTGGCCGCTGATTGCGATCGGCTACGTCGTCAATCTCTACCAAAGGGGCTCGGCCAGCTGGAAGCGGATGCAAGCGATCGCCACGATCAAGCCGGCGATTGCCGACGCGCCAAACGTCAAAATGCAACCGCCGATAAACGGCAGGATTGAATTTCGCGATCTGACGTTTCGCTATCACGCCGACAGCGCACCCGTACTCGAGAACATTAATCTGACGATCGAAGCCGGCCAGACGGTCGCGTTTGTCGGGCGCACCGGCAGCGGCAAGTCGACCCTGGTGAATTTGATTCCGCGGATTCTCGATCCGCCCCGCGACACAGTCCTGATCGATGACCTGCCCGTAGCCGAGTACCCGGTCCAGCAACTGCGCGCAGCGGTTGGTTACGTCCCGCAGGAGACTTTTTTATTCAGTAACTCGCTGGCAAAGAACATTGCCTTCGGAGCCGATACCGCCGAGCGTGATTCCATCGAACGCGCGGCCGCCATCGCCGGCCTTGAGACGGACGTCCAGGATTTTCCGGAAGGCTTCGACACGCTCGTAGGCGAACGCGGCATCACTCTTTCCGGCGGCCAAAAGCAGCGCACCGCAATTGCCCGAGCGGTCGTGCGCGAACCGAAGATTCTGATCCTCGACGATGCTTTGTCATCGGTAGACACTTACACCGAGGAAAAAATCCTCTCGCAACTGCGCGGCGTTATGCGGCAGCGCACGAGCATCATCGTCTCGCATCGCGTTTCGACCGTACGCCATGCCGATTTGATTTGCGTACTGAACGAGGGCCGGATCATCGAACGAGGGACCCACGATGAGTTGTTGGCCTTCGGCGGCCAATACGCGGAATTGCACGAGCGCCAATTGTTGGAAGAAGAGCTGGCAGCGACCTGAGCCAGGATGGTGGTGAGTGGCAAATGAACAAAACCAATCAAAAACCGGTGACCATCGACGAACGATATCGGACGTTGTTTATTCTCTGGGCCGCGCTCACCATGTCACTGGCGCTTTACTTGGCTTTCATTCAATTTGTGCCGGTGGCCGCAAAGCCCCACGCGATGTTGACGTTGTTGTTGAATACCGCCGGCCTGGTGCCTGTCGGCGCATCGTTCCTGATTAAGCAAGCCCTGATCGACAAAGCAATACAGCGTCAACGAGTTGAGCAAGTCCACTCGGCTTACATTATTTCGTGGGCGCTTTGTGAGGTGGCCGGACTACTCGGTCTCTTCGATAATCGCGCCACTGGTTCCAGTTATTACTTCGTCGGATTTGCCATCGCTGGAGTTGGGATGCTGGCCCACTTTCCGCGAAAGCAACCTTTGTTAGACGCGTCGCAAACGCAGTTCTAAGTTTCGCGTGTTGGAAATCAAGGCTAGAGTCGCATACGAATGTCCACCGCAGTTAACAAATTTCACGAGGAAGAACAGATCGGCAAGACCTACGACTTGCAGGTCGCGCGCCGGCTGCTGCGCTATCTGAAGCCGTACGTGAAGCTGCTCATCCCGGCGCTGGTTTTCACCCTCGTGCTGAACCTGCTCGGCATTCTGCAACCGAAGTTCACGCAGTACGCGATCGATTGGTACATCACGCCGAAAACGACTTCGCATGTAGTCGTGCTCGCAAAGACGATCGCCCTGACCTTCACGGCCAACGTGGCTGTCTTCGCCGCCGCTTATGTGGTCGCTCTGCTTCTGCGGTTCGCGTTCTCGTATTACCAGTCTGTGCATCTCAACACCGTCGGCCAATATGTGATGTACGATCTGCGCCGCGAGATTTATGAAAAACTCCAGCGCCAGGAAGTCGCTTATTACGATCACAATCCGGTCGGCCGCATCATGACGCGCTTGACGGCCGACGTCGATGCGCTCAACGAACTGTTCACTTCAGGCGTCACCGATTTGCTCGGTGACGTCGTGATGATCGTCGCGATCATGGCAATGATGATTTACATGGACGTGCGGCTGACGTTCGTGACGCTTTTGACTGTGCCGATGCTGTGGTTGGCGACGAACTGGTTTCGCAAGCATGCGCGCCGCGGTTATGACCTGGTGAGAATAAAGATCGCGCGCATCTTTTCGTTTCTCCAGGAGCATTTCTCGGGCGCGCAGGCCGTGCAGCTTTTTAATGCCGAGGAAAAGTCACTGCGCGAGTTCGCCAGAATCAACGACGAGCACCGCAAAGCGAATGTCGACACGATCTTTTATTACGCAGTGTTCTTTCCGCTGGTCGATTTCATCGGGGCTGTCGGCATCGCTCTGATCATTTGGTACGGCGGGTATCGGGTGATGCACGGCGCGCTCACACTCGGCGGCCTGGTCGCTTTCATTCAGTACTCGGGCTTTCTCTTCCAGCCAATTCGCGACATTTCCGACAAATACAACGTGCTGCAGGGCGCGGTCGTCGCCTCGCACCGAATCTTTAAGGCACTCGACCTGCCGATTCTGATCACTACGCCGGACAACCCGGCTAAGGCCGGTCGCGCCGAGGGACGGATTGAATTTGAAAACGTCTGGTTCGCCTATAACGAAGAGGATTGGGTGCTGAAGGATGTTTCGTTCACGGTCCAACCCGGTCAGTCGGTCGCGCTCGTGGGCCATACCGGCTCAGGCAAGACGACGATCACGAATCTGCTGATGCGATTCTATGACGTGCAGAAAGGACGCATCCTGCTGGACGGCGTCGATGTCCGCGATTGGGACCTGCAGTCATTGCGAGAGAACTTCGCGGTCGTGTTGCAGGACATCTTCCTGTTCACCGGTACAGTCGAAAGCAACATTCGACTCGGGCGCGAAGACATTTCCGACGAGCGAGTGCACTGGGCGGCGAGCGAAGTTCGCGCAGATGATTTCATTCGTCGCCTGCCGCGCCAGTACAAGTCAGAGGTGCGCGAGCGCGGTGCGGGATTGTCAGTCGGCCAGAAGCAATTGATTTCTTTTGCACGGGCGCTCGCCTTCGATCCGGCGCTTTTGATTCTCGACGAAGCGACCAGTTCAATCGATACTGAAACCGAGCAACTGATTCAACAAGCGATTGCGCGCGTCATGCAGCACCGGACTTCGGTCATCGTGGCCCATCGCCTGTCAACCATCCAGCGCGCTGATAACATCATCGTGCTGCACCACGGCGAGATACGCGAGCAAGGCACGCATCAGGATTTGCTCACGATGCAAGGGCTGTATTGGAAGCTTTACAAGCTTCAGTACTCAGACCCGACGTGGCTCGCCGAATCAAAAGACGAGGACGAACCGGAGCAGATCACCTATCGCCCGCGAGGACCGAGCTTCTCATTCGGCGAAGGCATGGGGTAGCAAAAATGTCGTGACGAGAACCGGACCGTTCCTTTTCCTCATCTGCGTAATCTGCGGATATTTCTTCTCACGAGCAACGAAAGCCACCGCTATCGCTGCACGCCACCGAGCTCTGGACCAGTCGCAGCTTCCATCCGTCAGCTTCGGTCCCGTCAAGATTCAAATGACCGGCGAGGAAATAAAGCCGGCGCGTATCGTCTCCGTCAGGCGCCACGCAAAAACGATCCTGCAAAAAGTAAGGCGCGGTGCTTTGATGGTAGAGCGTTACGCGCACCATCGCCGGGCTACCGGCCAGACCGCTGATGATGTAGGTGAGGTTATCGAACCCGTTACCTTCCTCATAATCTTTGTCTCCGTCCACGCCTTTCGACTCGACGGCCTTCGCCATATTTTCATCCATGTGTGAATCAAGGGGCGTCGTGTCGCCCAGTGCGCGTGAAATCTTCAGACGATCCGCCAAAGACAGAAAGCCGTGCGGCAACAGGCGATTGTCCTTAACCTCATCATCGATGTTGAGAAAGCTGGTCGTCAGAAATCCGCGCTTGTCCTTCGACAGGTCCTGATAAATCTGCGCCTGGTCCTGCCGCGTGATTGTCTGGTAATGCGGTTGCCACTTCTGTTCGTTGGCGGGAACGCGAGCCGAACAATCAGGCTGCCACCAGTGTTCACCGGCGATCGGCTGGCCCTTCTCATCAACGATCACGCCGGCGTCGCTGGTCCGGCCCGAGGCCCACAGTGTGTTGCCGTCTTTGTCGAGGACTTCGAGCTCGATGAATGCGCGCCGGAAACTGACGCCCGACGGAAACTTGTGGCCCGTCTTGTTTTCAACCTTGACCTGCGCAGTCAAAGTTCGTTTCGCTGCATCCCAACCCGGCGTCACGTCGATCTTCGCCGTCGCACTTAGAGCCTGGTCGAGCATGAGTTGCGCGCTCGTCACGAGCGGCGCGACTGATCCCGGCAAGCCGCTGGGGTTGTTGATGCGCACACCGAGGATGTCCGGAAATTGCTGAAACATCTTCAGCAGAAAGATGTTGAGTCCAACCAATTCATGCTTGCCATACGGCGCGCGCGGCGCCAGATCGATATCGCCCGCAGGCAGACGGTAATCAGTCTCGGGGTAGTTGCTGAACTCTTCGACGGTCGCGATCTTACTCGAGTAAGCTTTGCCGCGGTCATCATGATCAGGCATATGACAGCCCTGACACGATTTGGCGAGCTTGCCCGGACCCAGCGGCAGCGGTTTACCATCGGCTGCTCCGGTCCGATACGCGCTGAAGGCCCACTCGGGATAGGTGGCTTGCTCGTAAACTTTCGGGAACGGCTTCAACGGATCGTCGGCTGGGCCAACTTGATTGCCTTGCGGGTTATCCAGCACCGGCAAGTGAATCGTGTGACAACTGCCGCACATCTCGGAACTCATCAGCGTCGTGCTGTTATGGATCGGTTTGATGTCGAGCGAGTTCTCCATCAACTTCAACTTGGGATTTTCAAACGGTCCGTAGAGTTCGTTGGGCGGCCCCACAAAGAAATTGCCGGTGAAGGTCAAAGCGAAACCGGAATGCGTCGTGGGCGGATTGAACGATGCCTGCTTTTGCGCGACACACCGGTTAGCCGGAAGGCTGCGATACTTCTCGGCGTCAGCACCGAGGACGACGTGATGGCAGGTCGTACATGAAATTCCATCGCGAGCCAACGCCGCATAGCTGGCGTTCACAGCAGTCGGATTTCCGCTCGGATAAGGGACGGCGTTCCCGATGCTTCGTTGAAATTGGCCGCAATTGCCATTCGTTTCGGTATCGAGCGCGTACTGCCTTTGTCCCATGATGCCGTGACACTGCAAACAGGTGTCCTGGATTAATCTCGCGTGTTCGGGATGAAATTTCTGCTCGCTCTCGAGTTGCGCGAAGAAAATCGGATCGCGTCCGGCGAGTCCCATCGGCGAAGCCGCCCACAGACCGTAGGGGGAGTGATCGAAAAGTGATCCGCGCAATTTCGCTTGCTCCGACGCCGGCACCGGAGTCGCCATGTCGTACTGGAGACCGGTCGCAAACGGCGTGTGACAGCCAATGCACTGGGTCGACGTTTGAAAGTAAACAGGATCTTTGCCGAGCACGACTTTCTGTCTTCCGCCTACCACCACGTCGTCATAGGTCTGCGACGGCATGCGATCGACGTTGGCCCAATCCGGGGTGGCCAGCTTGCTCTTAAAAGTCTGCACGAATGATTCATCGTAGTCATAGAGCGCTTCGCCCAGCCGCCCCACACGATTCGCCGGCAGCGCCACCAATTCATGATGCGGCGTAGCCGGCGGAATGTTCGGCACGAGTTGCGTGAGAAAACGATGGACGTTCTTTCCTTCATAATTGCGCATCGAGACGAAGGTGTTGCCGGAGACCGTGGCCGCATGACAGTTGGAACAGAATTGCGAGCCGCCTTCGCCGCTGCCCGTCAACGGATTGCTGGCCGCAGCCGGCCAGGCGGGACTCCAGCCTGGCCCATACCAACTCCCAAACCAACCGGTGCTGAACGTCTGGTCGTCGCGAATCCAAAACACGGCGCCCGAACCGTCCGGCTTAACGCAATCCCAACAGGTGCCGGCCCAGCGCTCGAGGGGCGGCGTCCACATTTCCTTCACCATCATCGAGCCGTTCGGAATTGCGTGCGGAAGAGCCGGCGCCCTGCTTTCATCTTCCGGCCGATTCGTTTCCATCCACGCGAACATCGGCGGTGAATACCACACGCGCGAGACCGCGTGCTGGTTGTAGGCCTGTGATTTCAATTGACCGTTCACGAGCGTCGCGGTGTAGGGCCCGGTGTCGCGAGCCGTAGCATCATGCGGCCACACGCGATAGCAAAGCTTCTCCATGAACTCGGCCATCACCGGCTCGTACCGGTCGAGTTGGGCCTGGCCGCGCGAAACAAATTGGCCGGGCTGCGCGAGTTGCGATTCCAACTTCTCACAACGTCCTGGATCTGCAGGTTTGAGCGGTTTGCAGTTGGTGCAGGAGTTGCTCTGCTGGGCCGTTACTGCAGGCATCAGCGAACGGATGGAGACGAGAGTTGCCGCCAGCAAAATGATCCAGACGATTCGTGAGTAATGCGAAACTTGGCGCAGCGTCACTGAGAGTCCTCCAGGGAAAGGCGTTGACGAGCGAGGCCTAATGTTGTGTGAACAAAAGAAAAAGTCGCGGCTAATAATTAACTTGCGACTTATGACCGGCGGAATGTATCACCACTCAATGATTCTGACAATGTGCTGATTAAGAAATTGAAACGCAATGTTTGTGGGGCATTGTTTGAAAGGATAAACTCACGGCGCCACATGCGAAGCGAAGATAGCAGGAACGAAAACGAGGTGATTGCTGTTCATCTCACTTCCGATCTCAACGTCTCGGATCTCGACAACGCGGCGTGGAGTCGTGCTCAGCCTGTGCCGATCATTCGGTACTGGTCAGGTGAACCTGCGCCTGCGTCGCGTCACGCCGAAGCGCGTCTGCTTTGGTCTGACCAGGCACTGCACGCGCGCTTCACCTGCCATCAAGCGGAACCATTAATCATCAGCGCTGAGCCGAAGATTGAAGAAAAGACGATGGGACTTTGGGATCGAGATGTCTGCGAAATCTTCATCGCGCCGGACCCAGACGCG
>DATANL010000229.1:0-7345 GCA_036266295.1 Pyrinomonadaceae bacterium
GGCCGTCGACGCTCACGACGATGTCGTCCTTGCGGATTCCGGCCTCAGACGCCGGCGAGTTCTCCAGCACGTCCATCACGCGCACTATCGAATAATCCTTGCCCTCGGTCGTCAAGACAACACCCGCCGTCGCTCGATCCATCGGCTGGGCGAAGGTCGCGTTCGGTTCGAGAATGATGCGCGTGTGACTGTAATCCAGAAAGACTTTGAATTTGGCGGCGATCAGCTGGCCGATATTTCCCACCAGCTGGTTGGTGGCCATTGCGCCGGCTTTGTCCTCAGAGAAGAGAGTGATGGGATTCGCGATTGTGAATTTGCCGATTTGCAGCGAGCGCACACGGCCGATCTGTCCGTTGCTCTGACCGCCGGCGCCGCCGACGCCAATGGCTTTAATCGTCTTCATGCCATTGCCGAGCAAATTGTGTTGCGTCACCACCGGACTCATCAGCACCAGCGATCCGCTCGAGCCCAAATCAAGCACGAACTTTCCCTTGATCGCTTCGCCGTTCGCGGGTGTGACTTCACCGTCGAGCAGCGGATAGCCCATTTGATTGAGCTGGATGGGAATGCTGTCGCCCGCACCGGTGTAGCTGAATCTGTCTTTGTCGTGCAGTTTCAGGACGCGATTCTGATAATCGACCTCGACGACGTATTGCTTGATGAAATCCGAACCGATGATGCCGTCGAAGTCATGACCGGCGCGCGCGGCCATGCGCCGCAACGGAATGGCGATGCTGACCGGCTGCGAGAATCCGTCCAGACCCGGCAGAGACCAGTTTGCGTCTTTCACAAACGAACCCGGCAGAGTGTCTGCGCCGGCGCCGCCGACTCGCAACTGACCATCGAGTTTCAATCCGAGGTCCCTGGCGACGTCCGTGTCGACGATGCCGACTTTATCGCCAGTGTCGAACACGAACGACAGCGGACGTGAGTCGTTGATCCGAACCTTGACCACGATGTGCCGCGTGACCAGCTCAAATGGGATTGTGACCGGCTCAGTCGCAGATTGGATTGCCGGCTGTGCAGCACACAGCGGCGCGCTGGCCAGCACCAGAGCGAGAAACAAGAGAGTTAGGAAAGATTTTCTATTCATAGGTTGTTGCGGATAGAGTTCGACCTTCGGACTAAGTCTTGAACGCACGAGACTGGGTCTGAGTTTCATTAAGTGAGGCGATAATCACGACTGAGCCGCAACGATTTATTTCGTGTTTTTCATCAGCGGCACAACCTCTGACGAGAAATACGGTTCCTGCGTGCACCAGAAGATGTAATCCAGCTTTAATTCGTCGGTCGCAAATTTCAGGAGTTCGCTGGCGGTCGCGCGCTTTTGCGTCCTGGGATCGATGTCGCCGTAGTTGCCGTCCTGAACTGCCAGGCCGGTGGGAACCTGGCCCGCCGACTGACGAATCAACGGATAACTGTTCGCTCGTTGAAAAGGTCTGAACGGCAAAAGGTCCGGACCACCGACGGCAATATTTGATTCACGTGCCGCCCGGTAGACTGCTTCGAGATGAGTTCTGCCGCCGGGCATGAAGTTGGCGTAGACCATCGCAATTGATTGTGAAAACGCGCGCTTCAATTCCTTCATGTTGGCAATGGTCGCGTCACGATAGGCCTCGGGTGTAAAGCCCTTCGGAAAAAGTTTTCCGGTGGCGCCGAATCCAATTGATGTTTCGTCCGTGTTTATTCCCGCGATGCGCCCGTCGAATTCTTTCGCCAAAGCGGCGAACAACTTGTACATGCGTTCCTGCACCGCCGGGTCCCAGCGTCGCGCCACCCAACCTTCACGAACCGGATGGTCATCATCGCCTTTGCGGTCACTGATCTGCTGATCGACGCCACCGTTGTATTTTGGATCATTGAGGAGGTACTTCGGCACATTGATGCGATTGGGATTGAAACTCACTTCCTGCAGCTGGACCCAGAGCTTTTTGCCGTGTGACTGCAGTAACTGTAAGTCTTCGCGGATTAAGCTGAACTCATACTGGTCCTTACCCTGTTCCAGTTGTCGCCACGAGTAAGAGATCTGCGCGCCTTCAAACGCCGGCACATCGAGGAAGGTTGCGTCCTTGAGCTTTTCACGATCCATTCCGAAAAAGACGTAATGATGAATTGGTTTGGCGACGGGAGTCGAAATCCGACCTGGCGGCGTCAACGGCTGAACCCACGATGCAACCAAAGCGATGCTGGTGATCAGAACTTTGGAAATCATCGGTTTATCCTGTGGTGTGCCCGAGGCAAATGGCCGCGATGGACGACGAACCAATTCTGTTTGAGCCAGAGATTTTCAGCCGGCCCTTGAAGTCGCCGTTCGCGCCAACTTCATGCGCCGGTTCTTTTGATCAAACGTGACGGTGAACTCGCGCAGCACTTTGAATCCGAGGTTCGTGTCAGACAATGCGGGAAACTGAACCAGCGGCTGCGGAAAATCGAAGCTACCGACGCGAATCGTGTCGCGCAACTGCACCTGTTTAAGATCGATTCGGTTACTGACCGAGCGCGCGCTACCGACGGTTACCGGCGACGACAGCAATTGAAGTTGTTCGACAATCTCTTCCGGCAGAATAAAGCCGGCGACAAAATTGCCCGAGTCGACGTGCGCCCGCACGCGCATCTTTCCGATCGCCAGTTCGATTACCGGAATCCGATTTTCGATTTCGAAGTTCAGAATGTCACCGCGATTTGCTGGGGACAACACGCCCCGGGACAAACGTACCTGCATCGCTGGATAATCAAGCGTCAGCAAATAGTCGGTGAACAATGCGAAACCGAGAATGCCGTCCACGTCCGGATAATCCCTGGTGATTCGATGGGCACGGACGACCGCGGTGACGTCGCGAAATTCAACACTGCGAATCGATCCGATCTTGATCGAATCAATAGTGGCCGTCGCCACTTCTCGATCGTTCACGCCCGAGGGATCCCCGCTGAGCACTCGGCCATTGGCGCGCAGGTTCAGCCGCTGCGCCACCGAGACATCGATGTCTGCCTGCATGCCCGCGCCCGTGTCGATCATGAAAAAGAACGGCCCCTGGCCGTTGAGCGTCACCTCGACGACCGGCATCAATCCGCGCATTTGCAGCGGCGTCACGGCGGCCGTCGTGTCCTGCGCGCGCGCGGCCGACGCGTAGACGAAAAGCAACAGTGTGGCTAACGCAAGCTGGCGCATAAAGTTTTTACGGGGCAGTGGCCGGGGTGAGGCGAGCCGCAGTAGCTGTCCGCCGGCGGACAATTGATATTAGCTCAAAGACTTAAGCGACTGGAAGTCTTTATTAGAGTTTGCGGGTCTCAGGGCCGGCGTAGACTTGGATCGATTTGGTCGGGTACGATAACGCAGTACGATGACGACCTTCCAAATTGCCGGGTACTTGACCGAGTTCGCCGGAGGACGTGCCGAAATCAAATTAGAAGGCGCGCCGGAGAATGTCGGGGAAGCGCTCAGCCAGCTGTGGCGGCAGCATGCCGGTTTGCGCGATCGCGTGCTGACTGAACAAGGCGAAGTCCGTCCACACGTCAATGTGTTTGTGAACAGCCAGGTCGTGCGCCGTGACCAGGTCCTGCAGATACCGATTTCAGGTGATACCGAAATCTGCATCATGCCGGCAGTGAGTGGCGGCTGATGATTTGATTGAACCCGGCGTTAATCGCGCCCGTATCTAGATTATGTTCTGCCCAGGTTGTGGATCTGAAGAACGCCAGACGAACCAGTTCTGTCGCGCCTGCGGCACGGACTTGCGATTGGTTCGGGCGAATCTCGGAGGAGCAGATTCCGTTACTGTTTCGGCCATGTCAGCGCGCGAAGAAATTGGTCGCGCCATGGCGCAACGAATTCGCGAAGTCGAAGACGCTCATGAGCTAAAACAGGTCGCCGAAGACGTCCTGCCTCAGGTCGAAAAGTTTCTCGAGTCGTACAAAGAGAAAAGGCTGCGCCGCGTTCGCGCGGGCGTGATCGTGGCGGCCTCAGGCGCCGGCGCCGGCGTCCTGGGTCTCGTGCTGACGCTGGTAATGCGCTCGATGGAGCGCAACGGCGATATGGAAGCGTGGATAATGCTGATGGGACTGGGCATTACTGCGTTCGCGGTCGGCCTCGGCCTGGTGCTGAACGGAATGCTATTCACTGAGCCGCGCGGCGGCGACCCGGACTCTTCGCGATCCAGTTTGCAGAACCTTTTGGATTCCGAATACACGCAACCGCAGGGACCGTCCCAGAGTCTGCCGCGGGCGCAGACCACCTCGAATCTCGGTCAGCCGGCGTCGATCACTGAACACACCACCTTGCATCTCAAATCAGATCGTTAAGCGATGGCTGTGATCCTCGAAGGCGGTTGCCGCGTTTCACAAATGCACGACGGCGAGCCGCTGGTCCACGGAACGCTGCGCGTTTGGCGACAAGTCGGCCGCGCCACGGGAGCGCACGCGATATCTCTAAGTGTCATGGAATTCGCGCCGGGCTTGTCGGCGGCGATGCACAATGGCGACTGCGATCAAATCCTCTACTTGCTCAACGATGAAGTCGGCGCCGCCCGCGGTGTTGGGTTAGTGAGCATCGACGGACGGTCGTACGAAATCAGCGCGGACTCCGGCATCTACATTCGTCCGAAAAAGACGTTCGCTATCAATAATCGAAACAGCAACCCGCTCACCATCATCAGCTCGCAATGTCCGGATCCTGAACGCGGGCCGGAATTCGTCGATGAACCCGCGACCCAGTCCGTCGCTGAGTCTGGCAACGCATCTCCAATTGTTCGACTGTCTGATCAAAAAGCTCAGCCCACCGCCGATCGCTCGTATCGAGTGCTGATTGACGAGCGCGCCGGCAGTACGCAGGTGACTCAGTTTGTCGGATCAATTCCGCCCGGCCGCGCGCCGGATCACTTTCATCAGTACGAAGAGGTGCTGTTTATTCTCAGAGGCGAAGGCCGGATGTGGGCGGGCGAATCGAACACACCCATCGCGGCGGGTTCGTGTATTTATCTACCCAAAGGCCAGGTGCATTGCGTCGAGAACACGGGTGATGGTGAGTTGCGCTTGCTCGGCGTCTTCTATCCGGCCGGCAGTCCGAGCGTCAGGTACGACGCGTAAACGGAGCGCGGGCATCCCTGCCCGCATGAGCGCGAAGCGCGAACATTGAGCGTGCTGCGCACCTTTGCGGGCAAGGATGCGCGCGCTCCAGTCACATCAACTCTGCCAGGATTTCCATTGCTTCGCGTACTTCTTCATCGGTATTGAAGAAATGCGGCGACATGCGCAGGCCCACGCCGGGGCGGCAGTCGACGAAGACCTTTCGTTCGGCCAATCGTTTGACCATCGTTGGTCCGTCTTCGACATAAATCATGACTGAGCCACCGCGCTGATTTACGTCGCGCGGGCTGTTTACTTTCCATCCGTGTTCTAACGCGAAGTCAATCATCGCTTGCGTGCGCCGTTCTGATTCAGCCCGAATAGTTTTCACGCCGACCTCTTCAATGATTTGCAAACCGGGCATCACTGAATAAAGGGCGGGAATGCTGGGCGTGCCTTGGGCGAAGCGGCGGACAGATTCGGCATAGCGCATCGGCGGTTGCGCAAAATCAAACGGCGCGTGGTGAGCGACCCAACCGGTCAGCCGGGGCTGAAGCTCAGTTTGCAGTTCCGGCCGCACGTAGAGATATCCGCACGCGGGACCGCCACACAGCCATTTGATGGTGCCGCCGATCAGGAAATCGACTTGCCAATCGCTCGCTTGCAGTTCCATCGCGCCGGCCGATTGATAAATGTCGAGCAGCACCAGGGCTTCGCGCTTATGCGCGCGTTCGACAATCGGTGCGACGTCAATTCGATTTGAACTGCGGAATGAAACGTGGGACAGCGCGACGAGCGCAGTACTGTCGTCAATTGCGTCCACGATCTCGTCGGTGGAAATCGAAACGCCGTCGTCAGAATGCACGACCTCAATGGTCGCGCCGACTTTCTCCTGCGCGTCCCAGACGTACTGCATCGACGGAAAGTCGAGCGCGGTGGTGACGATCTTATTGCGCTCGCTCGATTGAAAGTCGAAACATGAAGCCACCGTGGAAAGTCCGATTGAGGCATTGGGCTGGATTTGCACTGAGCCGGATGCGCCGCCGACGAGCCTGGCGATCCGATCCCCGACGGCGGTAGACATCTCCCACCAACTCGCGGCCCAGGCGTCTTCACTGGTGTGATGTTCCCAGGCATCGTAGTAGGCCAGCATCGAATCGCGGGTTACGCGCGGCACCGGGCCCAGGCTGTGGCTCAACAAATGAATGCCGGAAGCGAGTGTCGGGAACTCTTCACGGCGGCGATTGATTATCATATTGGAGCGCCCGCATCCTGCGGGCGGTACGCCGGCATCCTGCCGGCCATTTCTCGCATAGACTTGCGGGCAAGGCGCCCGCGACCCGCCGGCAAATGCCGGCGTTCCCTCACGCACGGATCGACGAAAGAAATTCCTCCAGACCGCGCGGGTCTTCTTTCAACCTGGCCAGGACGCCTTCAGCTTCTTCGCCAATCGGTGGATCGACTGATTCTTCGCGAATATGTCGCAGAATTTCGCCGGCCACAAATTCGGTGGTCATCTTCGGCACGTCGGCGCCTTTGGCCATGTCAGTATCGATCGTCGTCGGCATAACCGTCATCACGTGCACGCCTTTGTCTTTCAGGTAAGCACGCAGCGCCTGACCGAGCGACAGCAGCGCCGCTTTGCTCGCGCAATAAGTTCCTATGAGTGGCAGATTAATCCTGGCGAAGGCAGTGGCCACGTTCACGATCATTCCGTGACCGCGCTCAACCATCTGCGGAGCGACGGCGCGCGACATGCGCAAAGCGCCAAAATAATTCACGTTCATTTCCGCGACCGCCGCTGCCAAGTCCATCGTTAGCGGATTTCCATAACCCGCCACGCCGGCATTGTTGATGAGAATGTCGATGGGTCCCAGCGCCGCCACCGCCGCCACGTCATCGTCGATTGTTACGTCGAGCTGGATCGGCGTCAACGCCGCGCCGATCGCGGCCGCGTCTCGCTTAAGGGCTTCGGCATCTTCCGATCGGCGTGTGCCGGCGAACACTTCGGTCGCCCCGGAAGTCGCGCAGGCGAATGCGAGCGTGCGGCCGAGGCCACGACTGGCGCCGGTGATCAAGACTCGGCTCTTTTCGATGTTCATGACAGCTTCTCTGACCCACCCGCTGACGCGGGCGGTACTGACTTAGACGACTTCATCGCACGCGCGAGCACGTACATGGCGACGCCGACCAGGCTCCACACAATCGCCAATTCCAGACTCGTTAATGAGTGATGGTTGATTCGATCCAATAAACTCGTTTGCCGCAAGGTCTGCACGTCCCC
>DATANL010000230.1:0-13091 GCA_036266295.1 Pyrinomonadaceae bacterium
GGCAACACGCACCTGCCGATGGAGCAACATGCGGCGGTCGCACATTTTGATTCGGACGAGAAGCTGACGCTTTGGAGCTCGACCCAGACGCCACATTACGTTCATCGCGCGTTGGCCAAGGTCCTCGGTCTGGCCGCCAGCCATATTCGCGTGATTGCGACGCCAAACGGCGGCGGCTTTGGCGGCAAAAGCGATCCCTTCAATCACGAAGTTATCGTTTCCAGGCTCGCGATGATTACCGGACGTCCGGTGAAGTGCACGCTCACGCGCGAAGAGGTCTTCTATTGTCATCGTGGCCGCCATCCCGTCCTGATGCACGTCAAGACCGGGGTCAAAAAGGATGGCGCGATCACCGGGATGCACTTCAAAACGTTTCTCGACGGTGGCGCCTACGGCAGTTACGGCGTGGCCAGCACGTTCTACACCGGCGCGTTGCAGACCGTGACGTATGATGTGCCGCGTTATAAGTTTCAGGGCGCGCGGGTCTTTACTAACAAACCACCGTGTGGTCCGAAGCGAGGCCACGGCACGCCGCAACCGCGATACGGACTTGAAGTTCACCTCGACAAAATTGCCGAGCAATTGAAACTTGATCCGGCTGAGATGCGGCGCACGCATCTGGTGAAGCCAAACACAGTGACCGCGAACTATCTGCGCATCGGTAGCATGGGATTGGGCGCATGCATCGACAAGATCGTGGAAGGCTCTGATTGGAAAAACAAGTTTTCATGGGACAGGTCGCACAGACTTCAGTCTGTGGACGCTGGTAGCAAATCACAGACTGAAGTCTGTGCCACGTTGCCATACGGCAAAGGGATCGGCATCGCCTGTTCGTCCTACATCTGCGGCGCGGGTCTGCCCATCTACTGGAACAACATGCCTCAGTCCGGCGTGCAGCTGCGGCTGGATCGACAGGGCGGAGTTTGCGTGATGTGCGGATCGACGGACATCGGTCAGGGCTCGGACTCGATTCTCGCGTACATCGTCGCTGAGATTCTCGGGATCGATCCCTTCGATATTCGGGTGGTCACCGCTGATACTGACCTGACGCCGGTCGATTTGGGCAGCTATTCAAGCCGCGTCACCTTGATGACGGGCAACGCTGCGATTCAGGCGGCCGAGCGGGCCAGGGAATTATTGACCATGGCCGTCGCGGAAAAGCTGAACGTGCCGATTGAAAATATCTCGTTCGCCGAGCGGCGCGCGTTCGACGTCGAGAACCCTGAAGTCGGCGTGACCTTTGCTGAAGCCGTCGTGCTGGCCGAATCAAAGTTCGGCACCCTCGGCACTGTCGGTTCCTACTCGCCGCCGCGTTCGCCGGGCAAATATAAAGGCGCGGGCGTTGGCCCATCGCCGGCCTACAGCTATTCCGCGGCCATTGCCGAAGTCGATGTCGATCCCGATACCGGAATCGTTACGGTCGAGCGAGTCTGGATTGCGCACGACATCGGGAAGTCGATCAATCCGATGCTCGTGATGGGCCAGGTCGAAGGCAGCGTCTACATGGGTCTCGGCGAAATTCTGATGGAAGAAATGTCTTATCGCGCGAACCGTAACGCCGTGCACAAGTTCCCATCTATGCTTGAATATAAGAGCCCGACGACGATGGAGATGTGCGATGTCAAGACCTATCTCATCGAAGATCCCGATCCGAACGGACCGTTCGGCGCGAAAGAGGTTGGCCAGGGACCGCTGCTCCCGGTGCCGCCCGCGGTGGCGAATGCGGTCTACAACGCAGTAGGCGTTCGTGTCGACGAGGTGCCGCTTACACCTGAAAAAGTTTTGAAAGCTTTACGCGAAAAATCGAGAGGCCGCGCCGGACGTTTTGGACCAGATTCGATTCCGGCAATCGAATGGCCTGAGCCGCTGCGCGTCATGACACCCGCGGAAGGCGGCGACGGTCGCGAAATGCCGCGCGTCGCGGTACATTCTTAATGTGTATGAAACGATTTCTGCCATTCTTAATTATTTTGTTGGTGCTGGTCGCCGGCGTGGGCGTCGCTGCGACTCTTTGGAAGCGAAGTACGCCGGTGAATTCAAATAGTGGGTCGCCGTTTGGATCCTCGACGAGCTCGAACAACTCGCCTGCTGAAACAACTGCTGCGAGTTCCAGCAAACAGAATTCCACAGATGCTTCGGCCGGTTCGACCAAGCCTAACGTCAAAGTCAGCTCACCTGTCGTCCTCGAAGAATACGGCGATTATCAATGTCCGCCGTGCGGTCAGCTTTATCCGGAGTTGAAGCAGATCGAAAAAGAGTACGGCAATCAAGTGCAGATCGTCTTTCATCACTTTCCGCTGGCGAAGATTCACAAAAACGCTGTGGCGGCAGCGCATGCAGCCGAGGCTGCGCGCAACCAGAATAAGTTTTGGGAGATGCACGACCTGCTCTATCGCAATCAGAAAGACTGGGCGGAGCTGGCTGATCCTCGGCCCGTATTCGAGTCATATGCCAAGCAATTGAGTTTGAATCTCGACGCGTTTGATCGCGATCTGGAAAGCAACGTGATCGACCAAAGGATTAGCGCCGACATCCAGCGCGGCAGCGCTCACGGGGTCACGGGAACGCCCACGGTTTTCCTTGATTCGCAGCTGGTGAACTATCCGGCGACGAACCTCGATGGCTTGCGCAAGGGGATCAATATCCTGCTGGAGCGCAAGGCTGGCTCATAATCGAACAGGTCTAACCTTTTCCCTGTCGCCAATTAACCTGTGCAAGCTCAAGTTGTTGTTGACATGTCGTACGCATGTCCGTATAGTTTCGTACCCGTAAGGTCGTTTCTGGTGCCAGCTTCGGCGTCACCCCCCGCATCAAACGACGGATGCCGATGTTCAAGCTAAAACGCCTGGAAATAACGGGCTTTAAGTCCTTCGCAGACCACACTGACCTCATCTTCACCGGTGATGGAATAACCAGCATTGTCGGACCGAACGGCTGCGGTAAGAGCAACGTGGCCGACGCGATCGCCTGGGTTTTGGGCGAGCAGCGAGTGAAGCATCTGCGCGGCGGCGAGATGAAGGACGTGATCTTTCAAGGATCGCGCAATCGTTCGCCGAGCGGCATGGCTGAAGTCGTGCTGCACATGGTGCGCGATGAAGTGATCGAGAGCGAGCCCGACATCGAAGACATCGATTCGACGCTCGAACAGATCGATGAAAACAATGCGACCTTCGAAAACATCGGCGTGTCAGAACCGGGAGCGGTAGCGACCGGATCGAGTGACGCGATCGTCGAGGCGAACATCTCAACGACTGAAGCTTTAGTGATGGACTCGGCTATTCCCACCGAGTCAATTGATCCCATCGCTACCGCTCCGGGTTCAGACACACCGGCGGAATCAAAATCGAAACCCACACATCATCGTCACTGGCGGCAACGTCGAAGCATTGCGCTCGACTTCGCTCCCGGCGAGTCCGTCTCGGTGACTCGCCGGCTCTATCGCTCCGGCGAAAGCGAATACTTGCTGAACGATCGCGCTTGCCGTTTGCGTGACATTCAGGATCTGTTCTCCGGAACGGGCCTGGCCGGCGGTCACTACGCGATCATCGAGCAGGGACGCATCGGTCAAATTCTGTCGGCGAAGCCGATGGACCGCCGCACCATCATTGAAGAAGCGGCGGGTATCACCAAGTTTCGCGTGCGGCAGCGGGCGGCCGAGGCGAGACTTGAATCGGCGCGCACGAACCTGTCGCGCGTCTCAGACATCATTTCTGAAATCGAGCGGCAGGTGAACAGCCTGCGGCGCCAGGCCGCCAAAGCGCGGCGCTACCGAATTCTGCGCGAAGAGCTGCGCGAACTTCTGCGTCACGTTTACGTGGCTGAAGATCGCAGTCTGGCGGCGCTGCTTGAAGTGAGCCAGACGCAGCTGAACACGGCGACTGCGGAAGAACAACAGTTGGTGGCGGAACTCGCGGCGCGCGACGAAGCGAGTCGCACGGCAACGCAGAATGCGCGCGCGCGTGAAGACGAACTGGCCCAGGTGCGGGCGGCGGTGGCGGACGCGGCGCTGCAACGCGATCGGCGTTTGCGCGAGCGTGTCTATCAACAGGAACAGGTTGAGAATCTGCGACAGCGGCGCATCGAGATTGAGCGGGAAGTCGAAGCTTTGAATGCCCGGATCGTGGTGGTCGATGGCGAGCTCGAACGGTTGCGCGCTTTGGATACGCAAATGACTGCCGAGAACGAACAGACTGTCGCAGTGCTGCGTGCCGCCGAAGATGCGCACGCCCGGAAGCTCGCGTCGATCGCAGAGGGCGAGAGCAATATCGAAGCGGCGCGCGCCGACTTGCTCAAACACACGGCGGTTTCTGAGCGTCTGCGAGAACTCGCCCGGCAGCTGGAAAGCAGTCTCGAAAAAATTGCGCAACAGGCTGATGGATTATCACGTGAAGGCGAGCGGGCGGCGGCGGCCCACGCGGAACGCAGCGCTGAGGCGGCAAAAATCGAGCAGCAGATTACGACTGCGCGAGAGAAGCTCGGGCGGCTGACGGCAGAACGCGAATCCGCGGTCAAAGCCGTGGTTGACGGGCACGAGCGAGTATCGGACACCGATGCCGAGTTGACGCGCACTCGCGACGATCATTCGCGGGCGCTGCATCGTCTCGAGAGTTTCAAGGAACTCGATGACCGCCGGGCGCATTATTCTTTGGCGGTCCAGGAAGCGTTCTCGGCGAATGAACGTGAAGATTTCAATCTGATTGGCACGCTGGCCGACAGCATTCAAGTAGACGAACGTTGGGAGCGCGCGGTTGAAGGCGTCTTCGGTTCATCCCTGCAATCGATTTTGGTGGCGACGCCTAACGATGCAATTCGCGCGGCCGCCTGGCTCAAGGGTAATCATGCGGGTCGTGCGAATTTCCTCGTGATGGGACTGCACGGCGGCAGCGATGAGGTTGACGTGCTCGCTTCGACCTTCCTCGGTACGACATTCGAAGCGCGTCGTGAGTTTGCGCCCGTCGGTATCGATGGCCCCCGGCTCGCCGAGATCATCAAGGCCCCGCGCGAATTGTTGTCGCTGCTCGAGCGGACGATGCCTGATCGAATGAACGCCCGGGTGGTCGACACTCTCGACGATGCCACCGCGCTGTCGCTCGCCACGGGTGACATGTTTGTCACCACCGATGGCGATTGGGTCGCCGGCGGCCAATTTGTCAACGCCGGCAATGGTCGCTCGCTCGAGGAAGGTTCGGGACTGCTGACATTCAAGCGCGAACTGCGCGAGTTGGAAACGCGAGTCGCCGATCTCTCAGCTCTGCTGGCGGTCGCGGAAGTCTCAGTCGCCGATGCGCGTTCGCGCATGGCCGGTTTGGAAGAAGCGGTGGTGCTCCTGAACGCTTCCATGGCCCGCGAAGAACGCGAAGTCATGGCGTTGGAAATGACTGCCGAAACTCTGCGGCATGATGTCGAGCGCGCCGAACGCCACATGCGCGTGGTCACCGACGACACAGACCGTCTGGTCCAGGAGCGCAACGCGATTCAAGAGGGCTTGGCGAAGGCGTTGACTGAAGCCGAAACTGCCGAGCAAATGCGTGGCGAGTCCCTGTTGCGGATCGAGCAGACGGCGACGGTGTTGGCGAATTTACGACGTGACGCCGAAACTGAAAGCGAACTACTTAACCGGCAACGAGCAGAAGCAGCCGCGGCCGCTGAACGGCGACGTTCGACCAGCGCCGATCTCCGTCGCCTCGAGGCTGAACGCGAAGACGTCGCCACCAAGCTCGCTCGATATCAGCTTGAATTGGGTGAAACGGGTAACAAGATCGACGAGTTGACGCTGGCCATCCAAGAAATCGATCGGCTCGCCGCCACCGTCGACGAAGAGAAGGCGAGGGAAGACGAGTTGATCGCAGCGATCACGATGCGTCTGGAAGAAGCCCGGGCGCAAGCAGATTTGCTCGCTAACGAACTCGCTGAATTGAACCGTGCGGCGGCCGCCTCGCGCGATGCGCGCGCCGCAGTGGAAGTGCAGCGCGCTGAAGCGTTCGCCCGCCTCAACTTCGTCCGCGAAGCCTGCACCAACGAGCTTAATCAAAATCTCGAAGAGCTCTCACGCGAAGTGACGCTCGCGCCTGAATTCGATCTCGAGATGGAACGTGGGCGGCTCGAAGACCTGCGTAACCGGATCGAGAATTTCGGCGCGGTGAATATGATGGCGCTGGAAGAACTGGCCGAGAACGAGGAGCGGCTGATCTTCCTTACCACTCAACGTGAAGACATCGTGAAGGGAATTGCCGCCACCGAAGAGGCGCTGCGTGAGATTAAGAAACGATCGCGTGAACGCTTCCGGCATGCCTTCGAACAGATTAATCGAAACTTCAGCGAATTGTTCCTCGAATTGTTTGGCGGCGGCCGTGGCGAAATGAGTTTGATCGACGCGGACGACGAACTTGAATCAGGCATCGACATCGTCGCGCAACCGCCGGGCAAGCGCCTGCAGAATGTGCTATTGCTTTCGGGTGGTGAGAAGGCAATGGCGGCCTTGGCGCTGGTCCTCGGGATATTCCACTACCGTCCGTCGCCTTTCTGTCTGCTCGACGAAGTCGACGCGCCGCTCGATGAAGCCAACATCGGCCGCTTCACGAACAAAGTTGTGTCGATGTCGGCGAACACGCAATTCATAGTCATCACCCACAATAAGCGCACCATGGAGACCGCGCGCGCCCTTTACGGCGTGACAATGCAGGAAGCCGGCGTCTCAAAACTCGTCTCGGTCAAGTTCGAATAATCCTGTCAGCACGGCGAGCGGTAGCGACCGGACGAGGTCGTGATTAACGAATCACACGATCCGGTCACTACGCTCGCGGTTCTGACACAGAACCAACTTGCATTCCTTTCTGCGCATCTACAGAATGACTCGCACGTTTTATGAAAGCTTTTAAATCCATTGGTTGTCTGCTGTGCCTACTGTCTTTGATTGCGGTGGCTTCTGCGCAGGAGAAGCGCAACGAGCGCCGACCGGCGGAAGCTGCGCCGGCACCGCGCGTTGAGAAAGAACCTCAATCCCAGGTTCCGACAAATATTAACGTTCGCTATACCTACGAATTTAATCAGCCGGAATTTGTCGTGAGTCACATCGTGGTTAAGCACGATTCGACCGGACGTGGCGAAATTACTTTCGTGCAGCGCACCGAGACGCCAATCGTTGAACCGATTCAATTATCCACGGTAGCGATGAGCCGCATCCTGGGGCTGTGGCGAGATTTGCACTTCCTCGATTCGAACGAGAATTATCAGGCATCAAAGAACTTCGCCCATCTCGGGACCTACAAAATCGGCATGGATGATGGGACGAACCGGCGCACGGCGGAATATAACTGGAGCGACAACAAAACCGCCTGGGCGCTGACGGCCGAATATCGTCACGTCGCCGATCAGGCAATCCTCATTTTCAATATCAAGCTGGCCCGCGAGATGCAGCCGCTGAATGCGCCCGGCCTCATGACCGAGCTGGATACAATGCTCACGCGCAACGAGCTGTCGGATCCCAAGCAGCTGGTGCCGCTATTGACGGAGTTGAAATCTGACGAGCACATCCCGCTGATCGCGCGTAACCACGCCGATCGAATTCTGAAGCGAATCGAGAAGTAAATACCTAATCGCCTTTCAGGCCTTTTTGCTGTTTTACTTTGGTAGGCGAGGTCAAAGTGCCGACTCTAGTTGGGCTTTTCGCTGTTAAGGGAGGGCCGACGAAAGTTGGTACTCTAACTTGGTGAAACTGAGCTACTACGTCAGTGTGAACCCTGACCTGCCGGGTTGCTTCTTAGATCCTTGTGTATTCCTGTTCCGAAAAGTCTGACTTATCAAGGTCTTGAATGTGTCCTTGTTGTCCTGCAGGTGCGGTGATTTGAGTGTTGCTTGCGCCCGCGCCGATACAGACATCTGCCAGCAAATATTGGAAATCCTCGTGATGGTTCTCCACCAACCTCGTGGCGATCGGAGCTCCATTCGGATCCTCAATCACAGAGAGCGCGGCGCGCGCCCGGCCCCTAATCGTATTCCCGGACACCTCAGCGTTTAGAACTATTCCTCTGACTTCAATACCGGCGTTCTTTTCGTTAGCGGCGTGGCTGAGTGGCAACATCGTAACGAGATTCCTGCTCGCTGTGACCCTGGTCAACGGCGTGAGACGGGAACTGCTGTAAATACGGATGCCGGCCCCGCTATTGATTGCACAGGTAACGGTGTTTTTAAGGACTTCGTAGACACTGTCGCAAGCGTCAGTAGTAGACGAGCCGAAACACCTGATGCCGCTCGGGTATTGGACGCCCTGGCTGCCGACGCTCCCCGTGTCAATTATGTTTGCTGCTACGGTAGCGCTTCCCATGAAGTCACGGAAGTCGATCCCGAAGCCAGTCACGCTGTTCACTTTATTCGCCTCAACGAGGACTTGCGCGGGTTGATTTGCAGTGCCCAACTGATTGAACAATATGCCGGCAGTGCCAACCGTAAGTCCGCCAACGGTATCAAGTCCGTTTCACGGACTTGCGTTCCTATTTTCATTCTAATCCCAGCGATAAAGCGCTGGGCTATTTTTCACATCGTCCACTATCGCGGACGCCAAGACCACTTTGTGTGCAGAGCCTGCAGAAATCCACCAGCCGATTCTCAGCCCAGAAACGATCGTCACCGTGCGTGGAGGCAGAATCCGAGATGAAAGCCACGTGGCCGCCGCGCTCGGGCGCGAGCAGTAGTACGTTTGGATTTGCGGCAACCGAAGGGTCAAGTAGAGGCCCGAAGGGAATGAAAGGGTCGTCCTGCGCATGAATGATCAGCGTCGGTACGCGGATGTGTTTGAGGTGGGGCAGTGAACTCGCTTTGGTGTAATAGTCGTCGGCTCCGGCAAATCCGAAGGCGGGCGCAACGTATTTCTCGTCGAACGCGCGAATTGTCTTCAGGCGATGTAACCCGTTGGTTTGATAAAGCTCGGGATACAATCGTTCTTTGTTTTTGATTCGGCGCTTCAGTGCATTAAGGAACTGTTGCTGATAAGGCCAGTTTCTTTTGGCCAGTAAACGGGCGCTGCTCGCGTGCAAGTCTATAGATGGTGAAATTGCGGCCAGGCCTTTTAGTTCCGATGGAGGACCATCACCATATTCGCCTCCAAGCTTCAACACTTGATTCCCACCGAGTGAAAAACCCACAGCTATGATTCGCCCCAACCCGTCTTTATTTATCAACTCATCGATCACTATGCGCGCGTCGTCGGTTAAGCCGGCGTGATAGAGCGTCGGCGTCAAGTCGTCAGTCTCGCCGCAATTGCGCACGTTCATGCGGACGACGTTGAAGCCGGCGCGAAAGGCCTTGGCGGCGGTGCTTAACATGTAGGCGGAAGCCGCCGAGCCCTCGATGCCATGCCACATTACCAGCGTCGCATGTTCGGTACGGTGCTCCTGCCAACGACAACGGCCCAGCACCTGGGAGCCGGGTTCGACTTCAAACAGACGCCGTTCATCGCCGGTCAGATCGCGTGAGCGGAACCGGCCTGGCCAGAAGAAGGCGCCGATGGTCTGTAGATCTCCCTGAGCGAGCAGGCGAGGTGGTATGAAGGGCCTGGATTCAAGCTCGGCCCGCAATCGATCGAGATCGCCGGTCCGTTTGTCGCTGGGAGACATCGCCAAAGTCAGTCCGTTCTTGTCAGGTTACGTGGACTCATTTAAACGCAATTACGACGTCGACCGTAAGTCTCTGTGCATTTGGCTTTAGCTCGACTTCGACACCCGTGCGCGTGGCGGTGCGCGACCGCTGCATCATCGCGCGAACAAACTCGCGCAGTGGTCCCTGGCGAAATTGATCGACGTACGATTCATCGAAGACTGCGTTGTTTCCCAGCGTCCACTTCGATTTCAGGTCGGCGGCATCGTTGGGCGGCAGGCCGTTGATGATCAAGTCACCCATGAAGTATCGCGGTCCTTCGTTGATTTTGAAACTATAGGTAACCAGCGAAGCGGCGTCGTCAAATTCGATCGATGGCTGAATCGTCGGTTGCAGAAATCCACGCTTGCGGTAAGCCCTGGTTACATTTTTCAGTCCGGCATCAATCTTAAGTCCATCAGCGAGATCGCCGGGATTCATCCCCAGCGCCGTGCCTAAATCTTCAACGGTTAGCTTGTCGTTGCCATCCCAGACTGACTTGGCCCAACGGTAACTCTTACCCTCGTTTACCGGAATCGTGACATTCACGCCGCCGCCGCACTGCGCTCCGGTTTCCAGCGTCGCGGTCGGTGGCTGGAACTCGGCACGCAAGTATCCGATGTGCCGATAGAGCGGCAGTAGATTCAGCGGCAGGAAGGTCATCGTGTCCTTCTGTGAATAATCGGATTTGAAAAGCGGCTGGGCAGCCTTAATCAGATCGGCTTCAGAAACCGCCGTCGCTCCCGGAAAGTGTAAAGTGCAAACGGGAATGTGTGCGCCCTTCACGGTGAAGAGCAGTTCCTGTTTGTCCTTCGAAACGTAGGGCAGGTACTCGACCTGACCGGCGATGTGCTTTTCGTTGAGCAGGCGTTGCAGCGCGGCGGCGATTTTGTCCGGCGTCTCACCCGAAGCTGGAGACGTGCCGCTGAAGAAGACGACGTCTTTGCGCACGGCCGCGACAATTTCCTCGTCGGTGAACCAAACGAAATTCTCAAAGACGACAGGCAGGCTAATCGCCGACTCTTCGACCTGGAAGGTCACGACGGCCTGATTGCCGGCGTTGTGAACTTTATAACTCAGTCGGCGGAACATGCCGGTTTTCAATAGTTCGCTGGCGGCGGCGTCCAGCGCAGCCCCGCTAATTACTTGTCCGACTTTCAGGCCGCTCATGGTGATCACCTGATCACGCGTGAGCCGTTTGAGCCCGACAAACTCGAGACGTCCCAGAGTTTGCTGCTGCTGCGCAGCGACCGGTGCCAAAAGGCAAACCAATACCAACAGACTTGCGGCTGCTGGTAGGCGACGGAATGAAATTATGCGTGTCAGTTTCTTCATGGTTCTGTAGAGTTCCCTCGTACGCTATGATGAATTTTATCTTGAACTAGTTTGACGATGAAAGTTACGCGCAGAGACGACCATGATTCGTTGCTAAATCGTCGCCCTAAAATCATCGCCGCGTGGCTGGCCCTGGGAAGCGCGTCGGTGGGAGCGGACGAGTTGGTCGCGGTACAGCACGCTGTCAATGACGAGGCGACAAGTCCGGCGGAAATTGCCCGGGAACTTGCGCGCGAGGGCGCTGAACTGCGTCATCCTGAAATAATTATTTGTGATGCTCGCTGGCGAGCGGCCCGGATCGAAAGCCAGGCGCGGACGTTCGCCGGCATCGCTGCTTTACAAGGTGCCGTTCCGCTGGAATTGAAAGCAGCGGAGGCAGCGTTGGCCGAACTTGATCGTCTACGCTGCACTTTTGCGCGCGATGAGACCGCGCTGAACGAACTCAAATCGCTGGCTGTCGATGCGCGTAAGACTCTCATCAAGCGCGCGAAAGATGCTTCGCTTTCACCGCAGGCGAGGGAAGCACAGGCAGAGATCGCCGAGTGGTTGCGCGTGTGGTTAGAGACACCGAACCTGTTCGTTCAGTGGCTGGAGTTGCGCAAAGCTTCCGACACCTTCACCACCAAATTCAGCGATCCCTAATCGACGTGGATTTGAGGTTGCGCCGTGAAAGGCCGCAGCGTCTCGTACGCGTGAGCTGCGCGCAAGATGACGGATTCGCTCCAGTACGGACCAAGCAGCTGCATGCCGATCGGCAGTCCTTCCGAAGATAAACCGCACGGAACGCTGATACCCGGGATGCCGGCCAGATTCGCAGTCACCGTGTAAATGTCGTTGAGGTACATCGCCAGCGGGTCGTCGACTTTTTCTCCGAACTTAAAAGCCGGCGTCGGCGAAGTTGGAGTCAGAATCGCGTCGCACTGCGCGAATGCTTTGGCAAAATCCTGCCGCAGCAGCGCGCGTACCTTTTGCGCCTTCAGGTAATAAGCATCGTAGTAACCGGCCGACAGAACGTAAGTGCCGAGCATGATGCGGCGCTTAACCTCAGGCCCGAAACCTTCCTCGCGGGTGCGCTTGTACATATCACGCAGGCCCGGCGCTTCTTCAGCGCGGAAACCATATCGCACGCCATCATAACGCGCGAGATTCGAAGACGCTTCCGCAGTGGCAATGATGTAATAGACAGCGATTGCGTATTTAGCGTGCGGCAGATCGATATCGACAATCTCGGCGCCCAACTCTCTATAGGTTTCAATCCCGTCTGCGATCGAACGACCGACTTCGTCATTCAGTCCGTCGCCCAACAGGGCGCGAGAGACACCGAGACGAAAGCCCGCTGCCAAATCTTTTTCAGTTTCATTGGCATATGCCGGAACCGGCACGTCGGCAGTAGTCGCGTCATGAGGATCGCGACCGGCCATGACTTCCAGGACGGCGGCGGCATCCGCTGCCGAGCGCGCGAAAATGCCGATTTGATCCAGCGACGAGCCGAAGGCCACCAACCCGTAACGCGAAATTCTCCCGTAGGTTGGTTTCAAGCCGATCACGCCGCACAGCGATGCGGGTTGGCGAACCGATCCGCCGGTGTCCGATCCGAGAGCAACCGGCACGATGCCGGCCGCGACTGCAGCGGCTGAACCTCCTGACGATCCACCGGGCACACACGAAACGTCCCACGGATTCCTGACCGGGCCAAACGCTGAGTTCTCATTCGAAGAGCCCATCGCGAACTCGTCGCAGTTCGTTTTGCCGATGACGATAGCGCCGGCTGTCAGCAGACGGTCGACAGCAGTCGCGTTATAGGGCGGATGATATGGCCCGAGGATGCGGGAGCCACACGATGTTTGCAGTCCCTTTACGCAGATGTTGTCCTTGATGGCGATCGGAAGACCGGCGAGGCGGAGACTGTCTTTGTTCGCGCGGGTATCAATCGCCTCGGCCCGGGTCACTGCATTCCGATCGATTTCGAGAAAGGCGTTCAACGAATCATTCAATTGCTCAGCCGCGCTCACGGCAGATTCGACGGTGGCTCGCGCAGACGTCTCGCCACGCGCAATGCTTTCAGTCAATTGTCTTGTCGATTTAGAAGCCATGTGTGGTTAAGCGATCAGCCCAGCACCTTAGGC
>DATANL010000231.1:0-13871 GCA_036266295.1 Pyrinomonadaceae bacterium
TGTCTGCTTTACAAACTGCCCGTACTCAGCGTTGGTCACCTCGGTCTTGTCCATCTCGAAATTCGCAACGGTGACCGGATGGGCCGGCACTTCGGTGGGCGGACCATCGCTGCGGCCCATCTGAAATTTGCCGCCGTCAACGGCAACCAGATTAGGCTTGATGGGCGCGTCGCCGGGATCGATCGGCGGCTTGGTGGGACCGGCCGTGGTACTGCCGCTCCGCGATTTGAAATATAAAAACCCGCCCACGCCACCGCCGATGAGTACGACCAGCAACACCACAATCGCGATCGGCATCGCGGCCGAACGCTTCTTGGGCTGAAACGCGACGTCCATTCGCGGAAACGGCTGCGCGGCGGTCCCGGCCAGGCTGCTGCCGGCCGTGATAGCGCCTGGTTGCTGAACGTGCGTCGCTTCAATATCGACGCCGCTGGTGGCGCCCGGCTTCGGCGACATCGTGGAAGCCAACTGCGTCAGCTTTTCTTCCAGAACTTTGGTTTGCGCGGCAACGATCTCTTCGAGCTGCTTACGTTCGTTGTCCTTTGCCGCTTGCTCTTGCTGGCGCTTTTCTTCTTCGGCCTTCAGTCGCGCGGCTTCTTCCTGCTCGAGTTTCTGCCGCGCCGCCGCCTCACGCGCCAGTTCGCGTTGGGCAAAAAGCGTCTTGTGATCTTCCTCTTCGAGCGCGGCAGCGCTAATCGTTCCGGCCATCGGATCGAAAGCCGTATTCGATCCACCGCCGAACGTGTCTGACGGCGGCGGACTAACGATTGTCTTGGACGGATCGAGCAATGGTTCGCCGGCGTCGGCAGTCCGCTTCAATTGGGCGCTCGCGGCCGCCATCGCCTCGCGCAGCTCGCGCGAGAAATCATCTGCGGACGCGGTGCGATCAACCGGCTCCTTTTCCAGCGCATGCCTTACTATATTTTCGATCTGGAGCGGGATGTCGAATCCCTTGGACGCAAACGAAGGCACATCTGAAGTCAGATGCTTCTTCATGATCGATGGAATCGAACTGCCCTTGAAAGGCACCTCGCCGCAAATCATCTGGTAGAGCATCACGCCCAGGCTGTAAACATCCGCGCGCGCATCGGGCGGTTCGTCCGACCACTGCTCGGGCGCCATATAAAAAGGCGAACCCATCAAGCCGGTCGTCTGCGCCGCGATGAACGAGCCCAGCAACTCGCCGGACTTAATCTTCGCTAAACCGAAGTCGAGAATCTTCACGGCTTCGCTCATCGGCAGGTCGTCGCAAATCATCACGTTCAGCGGTTTCAGATCGCGATGCACAATTCCCTGTCGATGCGCCGCGGCGATGCCCGCACAGATGGGCTGCATCAATTCGAAGGCACGCAAAGGCGACATGGCGCCTTCTTCGGCCATGATGTCCTGCAGAGATTTACCCTGCACGAACTCCATCACCAGGAAAGGCATGGTGCCGCGGACCACGCCAAAGTCCGTCACGGCGATGATGTTCTGATGACGAATGGCCGCAGCCGCCAGCGCCTCCTGGCGAAAACGTGTTACCAGGTTCGGATCGTTACCGACGAGATCGGGAAGAATGATCTTGATCGCGTGCGCGGTCTTTAGAAAGATGTGACGCGCTTTGAAGACCACACCCATACCGCCCTGGCCCAGCCGCTTCTCGAGCTGGTAGCGGCCGTCCAGAATCGGCTCGCCGCTGATCGAGAAAGTCGTCGCGGCGCCGTCATCCGGGCAATGCAGTATGTCGTCGGAGAAACAACTGCGACAGGTTGGGCATTCTCTCATTCGCTGGTCTACTTACACGGGGGATCCCGAGCGATTCCTATTTTCGCGATGATTCTAACGGGTGATCTGCGAGCAAGCAAGAAGCTCTAACCCTTGATTTTGTAGACATCGCGACGATGGCCGATTAGATGCACGACTATAGTGTTTTCAGATCGTAATACCTGATATACGATCCGGTAGTCTCCTTCGCGCAACTTATACAACCCCGCAAGACCACCTTTCAACGACTCTGGATTGATACTTGCGCGAGCCACCGTAGCTTGCGAACGACGCGTTTTGCGACCGGCTTGTCCAATCGCTCGAGTTCACGAGACGAATCGTTCAGCAATCTGATTGAGTACATGCCCGTTAGCTTACGTCTAGTCTGGTGGTGATCTCGTTCAAGTCCTCGCCACGTTGTCCTTCGCCTAACGCGTGCTGCTGACGCATGAGCCGTTCTCGAACTTCAGTTCGCAACTCCAGACCATCGTCGGGATCTCCAAGTATCTCTTTTAGCTTTTCTTCCACGACGGAACCAATTATTTCTTTGAGTTCGTCGGTTGTGAGCTGCCCTACATTTGTACTCATAACTAACTCCTTACTTCACTACCACGTTTACCAGTCTTTGCGGAACGACGATCACCTTGACGATCTTCTGGCCGTCGATGAAGCTCTGAATCTTCGCATCAGCTAAGGCAATGGTCCGCAACTCGTCTTCTGAGATGTCCGGCGCAACTATGACGCGCGAGCGGAGTTTCCCGTTGACCTGAACCGGTATTTCCAATTCGTCTTTCTTCGCCAGCTCCGCGTCGGCGGTGGGCCACGGCGCGTCCTTGAGCAAACCGCCAGCGTGACCCAGACCTTCCCACATCTCTTCGGCGACGTGCGGTGAATAAGGAGCCAGCATCACGACCAGGGCTTCGATCGCTTCGCGCGCGGCAAAAACATCGGACGCGGACGCGGAGGCCGGATCGACGTTGAAGTCGCCGAGCGCATTTAACAGTTCCATCAGCGCTGCGACGTTGGTATTCAGATCGAGCTTTTCAAAATCTACAGTCACCCGGGCGATGGTTTGATGGGTCTTGCGTCGCAACGCGCGCGCCGCATCGCTGAAGTCAGCGGACGGGACGTCCGCGTTCCCGGCAACCGCGCGCCACCGATAAACCATCGTCCAGACGCGTCGCAGAAAACGGACCGCGCCTTCGATGCCCGTCTCCGACCAGCGCAATTCATTTTCAACCGGCGCCGCAAACAGAACGAACAGGCGCGTTGCGTCTGCGCCGAAAGCTTCGATCATGTCGTCGGGATCGACGCCGTTGCCGAGCGACTTCGACATCGCTTTGAATTCATCTGTGCCCTCGACACGGTTCGTCACCATGCCCTGTGTCAGCAGACGTTTCACCGGCTCATTCGAATTCACCAGACCCATGTCACGCATGACCTTGTTCCAGAAGCGCGTATAGATCAGATGCATGACCGCGTGAGAGTCCCCCCCAATGTATTGATCTACCGGCGTCCACTTCGTCGCAATCGACGAATCGAACGGCATCGATTCATTGTGCGGATCGGTGTAACGGAAAAAGTACCAGGACGAATCGACGAACGTGTCCATCGTGTCTGTCTCGCGCTGCGCCGGCTTACCGCACTTTGGGCAAGCGACGTTCACAAACTCCGGCACGCCTTTCAAAGGCGATTCACCCGTGCCGGTGAACTGCGCGTTATCAGGCAACAGCACCGGCAGATCCTTTTCCGGCACGGCCACCATCCCGCAGTCCGGACAATAGATAATCGGAATCGGCGCGCCCCAGAATCGCTGTCGCGAAATACCCCAGTCGCGCAAGCGGTAAGTCACCGCCGGCCCACCAAAATCTTTCTCAGCCGCATGCTCAGCCATTTCGCGCAGAGCATCCGGCGACAACTTGCCGCTCCAGGAACCGCTGTTCACCAATACGCCGTAATCCGTGAACGCGTTCTTCATCTCGATTGACTGATCACCGCCGGGTGCTTGATCGGCAGGTTCGCTTTGCTGGCCGTGGACAATCGGCGCGATAACCTGACGAACCGGCAGGGTGTACTTCTGCGCGAATTCAAAATCGCGTTCATCGTGGGCCGGCACGCTCATGACGGCGCCCGCGCCGTAATCCATCAGCACATAGTTCGCGACCCAAATCGGCAACAACTCTCCGTTGAAAGGATTGATTGCCGACTGGCCCGTGTTGATGCCCAGCTTCTCTTCGTCGGCCGCGGCGTCTTCAGTCTTGATGGCGCGCGCGGCTTTGACCTGCGCGGCGAAATCCGTGACCTGATCTTTCAACGCTGAGTCTTGCAGCACTTTCGCCAACACCGGATGTTCAGCCGCCACCACGATCGCGGTGGCGCCAAAGATGGTGTCGATACGCGTGGTGAACACCCGGATTTTTTCGTCGTGGTCTTTGATTTTGAAATCGATGTACGCGCCTTCGCTACGACCGACCCAATCGCGCTGGCGCTTCAGGACCTTCTCGGGCCATCCGCTTTCGATCTCGTCGATGTCCTTGACCAACTGCTCGGCGTATTTCGTGATGCGCAGATACCACTGCTCGATCTCTTTCTTGGTGGTTTGCGTCCCACAGCGCCAACAGATGCCGCCCGACGACTGTTCATTCGACAAAACGGTCTCTTCCTTCGGACACCAGTTGACCGCGGACGTGCGCTTGTAAGCCAGGCCGCGCTCCAGCATCTTCAGAAAAAACCATTGGTCCCATTTGTAATAGTCGGGCCGATGCGCCGCGATCAGCCGGGACCAGTCATAGCTCAGGCCGAGCCGCCGCATCTGCCCTTCCATGTGAGCGATATTTTTTTCAGTCCAGTCGCGTGGTTGGATGCCGCGCTTAATCGCTGCCTGCTCGGCCGGTTGACCAAAACTGTCCCAACCAATCGGATGCAGGACGTTGAATCCACGCAGCCGCTTGTACCACGCCAGCGCATCGCCGATGGAGTAATTGCGCACGTGGCCCATGTGCAGGAAGCCCGACGGGTACGGCAGCATCTCCAGCGCATAAAACTTCGGCCGCTCGTCATCGTCACGCGCCTCGAAAGCACGGTCGTCGGCCCAAAGCTTCTGCCACTTCTCTTCTATTTTTTCCGGATAATATTTCTCGTCCATTGCCTTCGCCTCTTAAGTTACAAGCAAACTCCGCATTGCACAAAACCACTCGTGCAATTCAACTATTCGATTTGTGTGTAGGATTAGCCGCTAGCCGAGCGCGTCACGCGCGTATGGTCAGCGGCGACGTAAGGGCGAGCACTGAAAGTGAATGACTGCGAATCATTATGCCGGCATCGTAGCGAATAATTTGCGCGGCGTCCACTTAAATCCGTCACGATTCTATGAACGATCGCAGCGCCGTCAGATTTTTTAGATCCGCACGCGGATCGTCGTAAGGCGTTTCCAGAATGAACGCCGCGTGCGCGAGTTTCGGATGTTGGGCGAACCGCCGCAGAGCATCCGTGCCGATGTGGCCTTCGCCGATATGCCAGTGACGATCGACGCGCGAGTTGTAAGGCGCCTTCGAATCGTTGAAATGAACGGCGCGGACATTCTTCAGGCCCACTGTCTTTTTAATAATTGAGATCGTGGCTTCCAATCCCTCCTCTTCGCGAATGTCATAACCAGCGGTGAACGAATGCGCGGTGTCGACGCAAACGCCCAGGGGCAGCTTCGGAGATCGATCCATGATCGCGCGCAGATGTTCGAAACGATGGCCGATGCATTCGCCCTGGCCCGCAGTGTTCTCCAAAAGAATCTTCAGCTTGCCAAATCGCAATCCCTTGCACGCGACCTGCAAACTCAGCGCGCAAATTTCCAACGCATCCTGTTCGGGGCAGCCGCGCGCGCTGCCGGGGTGCACGACGAGATAATCGACGCCGAGCGCGATGGCCCGCTCGACCTCTTCGCGAAAGGAATCGATCGATTTCAGCAGGATGATTTCATCGGCGGCGGCGAGGTTGATCAGGTAGTTCGCGTGAATCAGTACCGGCGAGAGTTTTGTCTGCTTGAGTGTCTGACGAAAAAGCGCGATCGATTGATCAGTTAGCGGCTTCGCTTTCCAACCGCGCGGGTTGCGGGAGAAGAGTTGAACTGCATCGCAGCCAGTTTCCTTGGCGATCAGCAAAGATTGGTGGAGACCATCTTTGATGGGAGCATGAAATCCAATACGCGGCAATTTTTTCATTGATTCATCGGTAGATTAATTCACTGCTTCAAGTCGCGAGCAGCATGACGAAGTCAGTACCGGGAGCGGTAGCGACCGGGTAACAGCCCTGAGAATCTAGACTTTTTTGATCAGCTGCGACGCGGTCGCTACCGCTCCCGGTACTGACCTCATTGGCAAGACTCATAAAGCTGCGAGTCAATGAATCACTTCTTCCATCACGCGCAGCATGTTCCCGCCGAGGATCTTATCGATGTCAGCTTCTGAGTAACCGCGCTTCAACAACTCTTTCGTCAGGTTCGGCAAATCGGCGACGGACGAAAGGTCCGCCGGTACCACTTGGATGCCGTCGAAGTCCGATCCCACGCCGACGTGATCAATCCCGACAAGCTTCACGACATGATCGATATGATCGACGATGCGCGACACGGAAACGGGTGGCAGTCGCTTCAGGTACTCCCGCGCGCGCACTCGATCGCGGGCCAATTTCTTCTGCGCGACGTCGCCCTTTTCGTCATCAGACGCGCGCTGGACCAACGTGGCAATTTCAGCATCAACCTTCTTTTTCTTTTCTGAATATCCAGGCTCGATATGCTCCGGATAGAAAATGACGTTGACGACGCCGCCGGTTTTGGCGATTGCGACGATCATGTCGTCCGTCAGATTGCGCGGCACGTTGGTAATTGCCCGACAGCCTGAGTGCGTGGCGATGATGGGCTTGGTCGAAGTGGCCACGATATCCCAGAACGCTTTGTCCGATAGATGCGAAACATCGACCATCATCCCCAGCCGATTCATTTCGCGAATGACTTGTTTGCCGAAATCGGTCAGGCCGCGGGTCTTGCCGACTTCATCTCCGGATGAGCCGGCCCAATCGGTGCTCACGCTCCACGCGCCCGACAGGTAGCGCACGCCCATCCGGTAATACCGCTCGACATTCTCAATTTTGTTGTCGATCGCGTAGCCGCCTTCCAGGCCCATCAGCGCGGCAATCTTTTCGCTCGCCGCAATGCGGCGGACGTCGGCCGCGGTCGTGGCTACTTCCCAGGTTTCCGGATGATGGGCCGCCAAATTACGGACGGCTTCGATTTGCACGTCCGCGCGTTTCATCGCGCTCGCGCCACCGCCGCCAAACAAATCCGGATCGACCCAGATCGAAAAAAACTGCGCGTCGAGCCCGCCGTCTTTCGCGCGGACCGCATCGAGATGCCCGTCCGAAAGTTGCTTTTGCAAATCGACATTTTCATCGACCAGACGCTGCGTTGTATCAGCATGCATGTCGACGATGATCGCGCGGCGATGAATTGAAAGAGGGTCGCTAGCGACGGGGGACGTATCAGAGTTTTGAGTCATGGGTTTATTTGAACTATGACAGCCAACAAGCTGCATCAAAATGAATCCGGCGATAAAGAGCCTCGCCTTGGTCGGATGAAACAGCAGTATTGACACGAGATATTGTCAGCGCAATAAGCAGACGCCCTCAATTGAATCCGTTTAGAGGCCGCACTTGTGCGGCCGGCGCCGGACAAGTCCGGCGTCTAAACGATTTGCGATCATTTTTAATCAGGGTCAAGCGTGATCTCGGTTTCAAATCGTACGAAGGGTTCGCTCTCGAATCAAGTTCAGGTCAAATTATTAGTGGCAGATTTCATTTAATGAACATTTCAAAACATCGATGGAGCAGGCCACGTATTAGGCCTGTGATCTGCATTACATTCGGGGCTAATGTGGTGTTGCAAAACTTGCGCGGCTTAGGTATCGTGCATTCTTAATTCACCCGTATAAGTCCCGCGTTAGACTTAGTCTCCAAAGGAGAATCCAATTATGTTTCCTACCAGCGGCAAGGCAAAAGACGTGGCAACTCCGCGCATTTGTGACCTGGTGTGGCACGACGGCGAGTTCATCAAATGGGACAACGCTCGCGTGCACGTGATGTCACACGTTCTCCACTACGGCTCCAGCGTTTTCGAAGGCATCCGTTGTTATAAAACGAAACGCGGCCCGGCCATCTTTCGTCTGCGCGAGCACATGCAACGTTTTTTGAATTCCGCGAAGGTTTATCGGATGGAACATAACTGGACCATCGACGACTTCTGTGATGCGTCCGTCGAACTGGTGCGTCGCAGCGAACTGGATCAATGCTACATCCGGCCCATTCTTTTCCGCAGTCTCGATGAAGAACATCCGGCTTTCGGCGTGAATCCATTCCCGAACCCACTCGCTTGCTACATCGGCGCGTGGGATTGGGGCAAATATCTCGGCGATGAAGCGATCGAAAAGGGTGTCGACGTTTGCGTCTCGAGCTGGAACCGCCTGACGCCGAATTCGCTCCCGGCGATGGCCAAGAGCGGCGCGAATTATATGAACTCGCAGCTCATCAAGATGGAAGCGCTGGTCAACGGTTTCGCCGAAGGGATCGCGCTTGACGATCGGGGTTATGTCTCTGAAGGTTCGGGCGAAAATATTTTCGTCGTCAGTGGAGGCATCGTTAACACGCCGCCGCTTTCGTCTTCAGTGCTGCCGGGAATTACCCGCGACAGCGTGATTCAAATTTGCAATGAACTGGGACTGACAATTAAGGAACGCAGCATTCAGCGCGCGGCGCTCTACGTAGCGGATGAGATCTTCTTCAGCGGCACCGCCGCCGAGATTACGCCGATCCGTTCGGTCGATCGCATCACCATCGGCGATGGCAAGCGCGGCGCCATCACCGGGAAGATTCAGAAGCTGTTCTTCGAGATTACCTCCGGCGAGCATAAAGCGCCGGGCGACTGGCTGACCTACGTGCACGACGAAGCCAGGGTCGGAAACAATGGTTTCAAGACTGAGGCGAAAGTAGGAACTTCGAGCACCGTCGTTGAACCTGCGACCAAGCTGCACGCAGCCGGAACCAAGTAGGGTTGGTCAGTACCACCTGCGTGAGCGGGTGGGGCGCATCGACAGTCAACCCACCCGCTCACGCAGGTGGTACTGACTGCGCGCATCGGGGCTGCTTCACCAGTCGCGAACTAATCTCAATCAGTCCCGGGAGAATGTAGAAGATGGCGGCCGCGCCGAGCAGAAATCCGGTCGCGAATCTCGAGACGTGATTGTTCTCCCAGATCGAAAAATATCCCAGGAACCAGTCGATCGCGAGCGGCGCGGCCGCCAGAAAAAGCCAGATGAGTCGTGGCGTGTCACTGCTTTTCAGCGAGCGAGTCAACGGATAAGCCAGAGTCGCCAGCCCAATGCCGGCATAGATTCCAGTACAGCGCGAGCAAACAGCGAACTTGTTTCCATAGAGATGAAACGAGCGTTCCGGAATTTGATGACAGACAAAACTAAACGCCCGGTAGATCTTGAACGCGAAGGCGGGATGACCGCTGGCTTGAATCAGCGGCGCGCCAATGATCGCTGCCAGAATCGCAATCGCTATCGCCGCGCTGACGGCCCAAACGGCAGTCGGCACAAATGACGAAGCGAGAGCTGCCGGGTGAGGCGCGATTTGTCTTTGCTTCGCGGTGACTGCGGACACGTGTGTGACTCCAAATTAAATCAAATTAAGTAGCGCAAATTTTTAATTCGCGAACGCGCAAGTTAACAGCTTGCGTTACAGCGGTGGCGTCGTCGGGGGCGGCTTGCGATGATGCGTTGCTTGTTCGTAGGCGTACGCGAACGCAAACAGACGTCCTTCGTCCCACGCACGGCCGAAGATCGTCAGGCCCGCGGGCAGCGTGCCGCCGCGAGTAAATCCCATCGGCACGGTGATCGCCGGAAAGCCGGTCGTCGGCGCATAGACCTGGCTGTTGTCGCCCGCGAGATTGTTGCGCACGTCGCCAATGATCGCCGGCGGATTGCTCCACGTCGGATAAACAAAGGCGTCGAGCTTCAGCGTCGCCATCGTTTGTAGCACCGCGTCCCCAAACTTCTGGCGATATTCACGGCTGGCCTGACATCCCGGACTGTCGTCGCCGGCAGAGTCGTTCGTTTGCGCGCGTTCGAGTCGCTGACGAATCGTCGGATGAAACATTCCGCTCTTGATAATTTCGTCGAGCGTCTTGACCGGCGCGCCTGCTTCAGCCAGGTAATGTTCCAGGTCGTATTTGAATCCGCGACACGGCGCGGGATTCTGTGGACGTTGCGGCAAGCCGGCGACTGCGCCGGGGTCCACGATCTCAGCGCCCGCTGCCTGCAATTCTTTGAGCGCGTTTTTGAAGACCGCGATCACTTCGGGATCCGCTGTGGGCCGATCATAGGCCGCGTGCAAAACTCCCAAACGCACGCCCTTGAGCGCATCCTTCCGGAGAAACGCAGAATAGCTCGCAGGAATGTGTCCGTCACTTGTGAGGGTAACGGGATCGGTCGGATCGGGTCCGGCAATTACCTTGAGTACAACCGCGGCGTCTGCAACGGTGCGGGTCATCGGTCCGGCGATGTCCGCTAAAAAATTAAGCGGCACCACGCCGGTGCGACTGACCAGGCCCATCGTTGAGCGAATGCCGACCAGGCTCTGGTGCGACGATGGACCACGGATTGAGTTACCGGTGTCGGTGCCCAACCCCACGGCGCCAAAATTTGCCGCGACCGCTGCCGCCGTCCCGCCGCTCGATCCGGCGGTCGTGTGATTGAGCGCGTACGGATTGAAGGTGTAACCCGGCTGAATCGAGCCCACGGTCTCGAGCGGCGTAAACGCGAACTCGGCCATGTTGGATTTGAACAGCACAATCGCGCCCGCTTCTCTGATCTTCCGCACCACGAACGCGTCACGCGTGGGAATGAAGTTCGCCAGTGATTGCGAACCGGCCGTCGTCCGCAAACCCTTCGTCTCATAGTTGTCCTTGACCACGATCGGAATGCACTCCAAAGGGCGCATGGCGGCGCCCGTCTTCAAACGCGCATCGAGTTCGCCGGCGGTCTTCAGCGCTTCGGGATTCAGCAAGACCACCGCATTGATGGACGGGCCCTTCTGATCATAGGCGTTGATGCGCGCGAGATACGATTCGACCAATCCTCGACAGGTCACCTGTCGCGCGCGCAACGCGTCGTGAATTTCGGCGATGGTTTTTTCTTCAACGCGAAATGGCTGAACGCGCCGCGACGACTTTTTCTGAGGATTCGCAGCCGTGGCCAACGAGGCGGTGAGAACCACCGCGATCAAAAGAAGGGGCTTCATGATTGGGATCAAGTCAGTACCACCTGCGTCAGCGGGTGGGTTAAGAAACGAACGAGCCGGCCACAGTTACCCACCCGCTAACGCAGGTGGTACTGACCTAAAACCTGATGACCGTGTCAGGCCCGCCTTCGATGTGGATACTATCGACGAAGCGAATGTGTTTCGATTCGCTGGTCATCACCATCGAGTGCGTGCGCTTGCCGGAGCCGAAGAAACGCACGCCGCGCATCAACGATCCATCGGTAACTCCGGTGGCCGCGAAGATGATCTTCTTGCCGGGCGCGAGATCCTCGGTGTCGTAAACTTTGTCCGGATCGCTGATGCCCATCGACTTCAGACGCTCGATCACTTCCTTTGCCGGCGGGACCTTATCTTTGTCCACCCCGAGACGCTCCGGATCGAAAACCAGGCGCGTCTGAATCTCACCGTTCAGGCACTTAATGGCCGCCGCTGTGAGCACGCCTTCCGGCGCGCCGCCAATCCCAATACACGCGTGAATGTTAGTCCCGGCCACGGCCGCTGAAATGCCGGCCGAAAGATCGCCATCCGAAATTAGCCGAATGCGCGCACCGGCGGCCCGCACGTCGTCGATAATCTTTTTGTGTCGTTTGCGATCGAGTACGATCACGGTCAGGTCTTCGATGTCTCGACCCAGGCGGCGCGCGATATTCTTCAAATTCTCCTTCACCGGCGCGTCTATGTCGATCACGCCGCGCGAAGATGGCCCGACCACAATCTTGTCCATGTAGATGTCGGGCGCATGCAACAAGCCACCGCGCTCCGCCGCCGCCAAAACGGCAATCGCGTTGTTCGCGCCGAGCGCGCAAAGGTTCGTACCTTCCAACGGATCGACCGCGATGTCGACTTCCGGACATGACGACGCCAACTCTTCGCCGACGCCAAAGCCGCCGCCGACTTCTTCGCCGATATAGAGCATCGGGGCTTCGTCGCGCTCACCTTCGCCGATGACCACGCGTCCGCGCATCGGCACTGAGTCCATGACCTCGCGCATGGCTTCCACCGCGACTTGATCGGAATATTTGCGGTCGCCCTGGCCCATCGTGCGCGCGGCAGCAATCGCCGCGGCTTCGGTTACCCGCAGGAAGTCCAATGACAGTTCACGTTCTGTTCTCACTTCTGGCGCCATATTTTTCTCCTGTGCGCAGACTTCTCTTGCGAATAGTGCGGGCAAAAGATTTATGTAATGTAGAAAGCTGCGACATAGTAACAAAAAGCCCTAATTGTGAAAACCAAGCGTTCTTTAGATGCGTATACACAATGCCGTACTAACTTCATAAAGTCTGAGATGCGATCATGACGACTAAATCTTTATTCCGCGCGGTTCACATCATTATCATCACCAACCTCCTAACCATCGCGGTTGGTGCGCAAACGTCAACACAATCACCCACCGTCGAAGGTTTTTGGCAAGGCGCCCTCGAAGCCGGCGGCATCAAGCTCCGTCTGGTGATGAAATTCTCGCGCAAGCCGGACCAAAGCTGGACCGGAACGCTCGACAGTCTCGATCAAGGCGCCAAGGACATTCCTCTGACCACGATCACTTTTCAGGACGGCAAGCTGCACGTGGAGATGAAAACCATCGGCGCAAGCTATGACGCGACCCTCGCGAGTGACGGCAACGAACTCAGCGGAGAGTTCAATCAGGGAGCGAAGCTCCCGCTTGACTTCAAGCGCATAGCCCACGTCGACGACGCGGCTTTGAAACGGCCGCAAACTCCGGTCAAGCCTTATCCCTATGCTGAGCAGGATGTGAGCTACCAGAATCCGCAGGACAAGATTACGCTGGCGGGAACTTTGACAACCCCGCGCGGCACCGGTCCGTTTCCTGCAGTCGTGTTGATTACGGGCTCGGGTGCGCAGGATCGCAACGAGATGATTCTGGGTCATCAACCATTCCTGGTGCTGGCCGATTATTTAACTCGCCGCGGCATTGCCGTTCTGCGCCTCGATGATCGCGGGGTCGGCGGGACCTCGCGGGGTACGCCGAACGACACCAGCGAAAACTATGTCGGCGATGTCCTGGCCGGCGTCGCGTTTTTGAAAACGCGCAAAGAGATCGATCCGAAACAGATCGGACTTATCGGCCATAGTGAAGGCGGCATGATTGCGCCGATGGCCGCCGCTCGTTCGAGTGACGTTGCTTTTATTGTGCTGATGGCCGGTCCGGGAATTCCCGGCGACGAACTGCTCGCCAAGCAAACGGGTCTGATCACCGCGGCGGAATGCGAAAATCAGGTTCAGGAAGTCGAGGCTGCGAGCGCTCGGAGGTTCGCTATCATCAAGGAAGAAAAGGATCCCGCTGTTGCCAAACAGAAACTCGATGCCGATCGCGCGAAGTCCGAAGAACGCGCGCGTAAAAAGCTCGAGGCCCAAATTGCGGCGGCTAAAGCGCAGGCGGACGTGCTGTTATCGCCGTGGTTCCGATTCTTTCTGAGCTATGATCCGCGGCCGACACTGGCCAAGGTAAAAGTGCCGGTGCTCGCAATGAATGGTGAAGTCGATGTGCAGGTTCCGGCGAAAGCAGATTTAGCGGCGATTGATCTGGCACTGAAGGAAGCAGGCAATCGAGATTACAAGATTGTGCTGCTGCCGAAACTGAATCATCTGTTTCAAACCAGCGCGACCGGCGCTCCCTCTGAGTATGGAAACATCGAAGAGACGATCGCGCCGATAGCGTTGCAGACGATGGGTGACTGGATCGTGGCGCATACTTCGGCGCCTCGGCAGTAGATCCGGGCTTATGATGACGCCGCGGTGCC
>DATANL010000232.1:0-2974 GCA_036266295.1 Pyrinomonadaceae bacterium
ATCGAACAGATGGCCTCGATTTATCGTGATGCGCTCGGGCTGAATGTCGTCGAGACCGAAGAAGTTGCGAGCCAGAAGGTGCGGGTGGCGATGCTTCCGGTGGGCGAGTCGCGGATTGAATTGCTCGAAGCCACGGCGGCCGATTCGCCTATCTCAAAATTTCTGGCCAAGCGGGGTCCCGGCATTCACCATGTTGCCTTCAACGTGGACGACATTCGCGCCGCGCTGGCTGAGCTGAAATCAAAGGGCGCCCGGCTCATCGATGAAGAGCCGCGCACTGGCGCCGGTGGTTGCCTTGTGGCCTTCATTCATCCATCATCGACGGGCGGAGTCTTAATCGAATTGGTTGAGAGGGTGGGCCGCCAACACAGTTAACGACATTTGAAAGGAAAGTCATTTTGAACTCCACAACCAAAGCCTGGATTGTCGCCGCGATCGGCGTCGCTTTTTCTCTCGGTCTAATCGTCTGGCAGGTCAAAGCCAGTCATCAGGCTGCGATTACTCTGACCGCTGACGACATGACGCAGATCGCTTCTGACCAGTCGGCCCAGTCACGTGCGCGTTTGGCCACCGACGACGGGGCGCGGCGAGACTTTGCGAAAAATGTGCGCGAGTTGTTATCGGTTGCCGAGGAAGCACGATCGAAAGGCCTGGCCTATAAACCCGAGGTCAAGCGCCAGATGGAACTGGTCCGCGCCATTGTGATCGCCCAGAATTTTGCGCAGCAGTCAGCCAAGCAGGGCCCGCCAGTCGCTCCACCGACGGACGCCGAAATCGATGCGTTCTTCAAAGAGCCGGGCGCGGAAGACCGGCTTCAGCAATTCGTAAAAGATGCGCAGGCGGAAAATCCAATGATGGCCGGCCAGGCCATTCCGGATGAGCAGATGAAGGAGATTCGGAAACAGTTGGGCCAGGTGCTCATCAGTGAGCGCCGCGGCGAACAGGCCGGCATCGACAAGAAGCGCTCGGTCGAATTGCAAATCATGCTCGAGCAGTCGCGTGTGCTGGCCTCGAAGTATGCGAAAGAAACTTTGATTCCGGGAACGAAAGCGACCGATGAAGAGATTGCGGCTTACATCACAAAGCATCCTGAACTCGATGACAAGCAAACCCGGGCGAAGGCTGAGGAAGTTCTGAAACGCGCGCGCGCCGGCGAAGACTTCGCCGCGCTCGCCAAGGAGTTTTCGACCGATACGGGCAGCAAGGATAAAGGTGGAGATCTTGGCTGGTTCAGTCGCGGACAGATGGTGCCTGAGTTTGAGAACGCTGCCTTCGCTTTGCAGAAGGGCCAAATCAGCGAACTCGTGCAGACGCAGTTTGGATTTCACATCATCAAAGTCGAAGACAAGAAGACTGAGACGAAAGACGGCAAACCCGACGAGCAGGTGCATGCTCGCCACATTCTGATCGCCGCTGGTGGCGCGGGAAATCCTTTCGCACCGCCCAAGTCTGCCAAAGACCAGGCGCGCGATGCAGTTGAGCAGGAAAAAGAAAAGAACCTGATTGAAGAGATCGTCAAGCGTCAAAGCAATCATGTTACGGTCGCCGAGAACTTCTCAGTGTCGCAGCCGTCGCCGCAGGAAATGCAACAAGGAATGCCGCCGGGCATGATGCCTCAGCAAGATGAGCCACCCGCATCGGCGTCTCCGGCCGCGAAAGGCAAGCCGACGCCGGCGAAAGGGAAGAAATAAGAGGAAGGGTGTAGGGGATTGGGTGTAGGGTGTAGCGCCGCGCGGGGAAACTAATTCGTTGCGTAACGCCCTACCCAATTTAAGACTCAAATAGTAAGGCTCAAATAGATAGAATAGGGTGTAGGGGATTGGCGAGTAGGGTGTCGCACCGTGCGGGAGGAACTAATTCCGTTGTGTAAGCCCTACCCGAATTTAGGGCTCAAATAATAAGGCTCAGATAGATAGCGAACCGCAAATTGTGACCTACACCCTAACCCCCACACCCTAAACCCTGCATTACCACCCTATGCTGTTCGGCGATTACCGAATTGAAGTCATTCCGGATTGTGAATTCCGGCTCGACGGTGGTGCGATGTTTGGGGTTGTTCCGCGAAACCTCTGGTCGCAGGTCTGTCCGCCAGACGATCAGAACCGTATTCGCATGAACATGAATTGCCTTCTTATTGAGGGTGGCGGCGAGCGCATTCTGATCGATACCGGCATCGGCGAGAAGTGGAGCGAAAAACATCTCGCGATGTACGGCATCAATCGCGTCAGGTCATTTGACGAATCGTTGCATGCAATTGCCGGCGTCAGATCGTCAGAGATTACGATTGTTATCAATACTCATCTTCACTTTGATCACGCCGGCGGTAATACGCTGATGAATGAGGAACGTCAGGCGGTTCCGGCATTCCCTAATGCGCGATATTTTGTCTCGCGCGGCGAGTACGAACACGCCGAGTCACCAACTGAACGCGATCGCGCGAGTTATTTCGCGGACAATTGGCGGCCTTTGAAGCAATCCGGGCAGCTCGAGCTAAAGGACACCTCTTACGAGGTGGTGCCGGGGCTGACGATGGAAACTTATGCAGGACACAACCGTTCGATGCAGTGTCCACGCCTTGAACGTGGTGGGCAGACGCTGTTCGGTTTCGCCGATCTCATCCCGACGCGGGCACACGTTTCATATGCCTGGGTGATGGGCTACGATCTTTATCCGTTGGAAACAGTTGAAGCAAAGAAACAATTGGTGCCGCAGGCTGCCCGCGATGGCTGGACCTGTTTGTTCTATCACGACGCGGAACACGCTCTGGGAACGATCATCGACGAAGACGCAAAATTTCGTGTCCGGCCACTGAATCAGAATCTATGACAGCAGCGAAAATTGGAATCATCGGCGGCAGCGGTCTTTATCAAATGCCTGAATTGACGGATGTCGACGAGATCGCAATTGAAACTCCGTTCGGCGATCCGTCGGACAAATTTATTGTGGGCACGCTGGAAGGCGAGCGGGTCGCGTT
>DATANL010000233.1:0-1662 GCA_036266295.1 Pyrinomonadaceae bacterium
CCGCAGCCACTTCGGCAATCGTTTGATCGAAGCGCAGGCCGGAAATGTCGTTGACGATTTCGGCGCCCGCCTGCAGGGCGATGCGCGCCACTTCGGCTTTAGTCGTGTCAATTGAAATTGGCGCGGAGAGATTCGCCAGGCGTTCGATGACCGGAATCACGCGGCACAATTCTTCTTCTTCCGAGACGAAGTTGGATCCGGGCCGCGTCGATTCACCGCCGATGTCGATGATGTCGGCGCCTTCATCGATCATCTGTTCCGCGTGCGCGAGTGCGCCGGCGAGCGAGAAGAACTGCCCACCGTCGCTGAAGCTGTCGGGGGTCACGTTCAGCACGCCCATCACGAGGGTGCGCTCGCCGTAATGCAGCGAGCGACGGGAAATCTTCCATTCGCCGGTTGTCCGGGCAGGCATAGGGGTCATTTGATCACCGGTAGCGTGAGATGCGAGGGATATTTCGCCGACTCATAGACTTTCTGAGTGGCCGTCTGATAGTCCTGCGGCTGCGCCAGAAAAATATTCTCGACGAATTTCTGCGGGTTGCGATCGTAGAGTGGAAACCATGAACTTTGCACCTGCACCATCAGGCGATGCCCTTTCTTGAAGGTGTGATTGTTGGCGCGCAGGTCGATTGTATATTCGTTGACCTTATCGGCGACGATCGCAGTCGGTTTTGAAAAGCTGTCGAGATAACGGCCGCGGAATATTTCGTCGACGATCATCAATTGGTAACCCGCCATCGCCGGCTCTGAAGGATTATTGTCCGGATAGACATCGATCAACTTCACGACCCAATCGCTGTCGGTGCCCGAGGTCGACGCGTACAGGTGCGCAATCACATAACCATCAATCGTCAGGTTCTGATCGAGTGGCGCCGTCTGCCAACTAATCAAATCGCTGCGGCCTTGCAGGAAGCGCTGGTCCTGGACCAGCCAGGTGTACCAGGACGATCCGCGTCCATACGTGGGTTGAATGGGACGCTTGCGATAGGGAACCGGGCTTGTGGGATCTGAAAGATAAGTCTCCGCGTCGTGCGCGGTATCGGAGGTGGGCTTGTCGAACGAAAGCGTTTTGCCGGTATGCAAGTAAAGGTCGCGCGCCGAAGCGTCCTTCGGCGGCCAATGGTCGGAACGTGTCCACTGGTTCGTGCCGCTTTGAAACGTCAGTGCTTCCGGCTGATTAAGTTTGCCCTTGTCCTTGAGATAGTAAGCGAACCAGGGGGCCTGGACCTCGGCGCGAAAATAATTGCCGGTGGCGCTTCCGAAATTAATCTGGCCCAGACTGCGTCCAGCGCCGCCCCAGCCACCGTGGTTCCACGGACCGAGCACGATAAAGTTGTGATCGGTCTTGTCGAATTTCTCGAGTGCCGTGTAGGTCGCGAGCGCCCCGTAATAGTCTTCCTGGTCCCACCAGCCACCGACGACGAGCGTTGCCACCCGCGTCGATTTCAGATAATTGCCCGAGCCTCTGGCCTTCCAATAGCTGTCGTAGCTTGGATGAGCGACGAACGCATTCCAGGTGGGAAACTTGCCGGCATTCAGTTCGGTGATTTTGCCGAGCGCGCCTTTCTCCAAATACCAATCGTATGCGTCCTTGTCGAAAGTGACTTCCGCATTCTCTTTCGAACTCTCCATCATCCTCACATACTCATAGCCGTAGCTCGC
>DATANL010000234.1:0-3451 GCA_036266295.1 Pyrinomonadaceae bacterium
CCCTAAGCGCAGATTGACTACACGCACGGCGGCTTTAATGGCCGGCTCGCAAGCTTTCTCCCATTCGCGACACACGCCGGCCAGGAAGCCGCCGCCCGATTCACTCTGCTCATCGAGAGTCTCATCGTCGCGGTCGCCATAAATGCCCGTGGCCGAAGCGCAGATGAACGCACTCGGCTTGACCGCCATCCTGGCAATGGCTTCGCTCAAATGATGAGTGCCACCGACGCGGCTGTCGCGAATCTTTCGCTTCTGCTCGTCGGTCCAGCGCCCACCGGCAATATTCTCGCCGGCAAGATTGATGATCACATCAAACCCTGCCAGCGTCTGCTCATTTAATTGAACCTGATTCGGGTGCCATTCGATTTCGCCTGACTTGGCTACGCCTCGGACCAGGCGAGTAACGGCCGCGCCGTCGTTGTTGAGCGAAGGAATCAGAGCCGAACCAACGAGGCCGCTGGCGCCCGCGATTGCAATCTTCATCTACCGGCTTCCTTTTGCGGGGAATTAAACAACCGAAACGCTGCGAACATCGTAACTCAGTCGTCGGCCTGATGCACCTTTCGCAGCATTGTAATTGCCTCAAAACTATGTAGAATTCCCGGCTACTGCTGGCCGAGTTCGCTGCGTGAATCGCCAAAGACTATTCGTTCTGATTGTGCTTGCCACGCTCGTCGTGTGCCTCGTGAGAGTGCGCGATGCGCGGATGCAGTCGTCGACGCTGCGCCGCATCACGAACACCACCGAAGAAGGGATCAATCTGAATCCCTCGATCAGCGGTGACGGGCGGACTGTCGGCTTTGAATCGACGGAAGATGTTGCGGGCGCGGGCGGCACAGATCATTTCCGCGCGGTTCGCGCGAACATCACGAGCGACCCGCCGTCATTCTTTCAAGTCGCCGGCTCTCGTTTCGTTGCTCCCGCGATCTCACAAGACGGTTCACGCATTGCTTTTGCCTCAAGAGACGATTTGCTGGGGACCAACATTGACGGCAATTCAGAAATATTTCTGTTCGATGGCGCAAAACTGATTCAAGTCACCAACACTTCACCCGGAAGTCTCGCCAACAGAATCACCAACGGAAATTTCCAACCCTCGATTTCCGATGACGGCCGCTTCATTGCTTTCTCTTCAAACCGCGATCTGGCCGGCCAAAACAGCGATGGCAACTTCGAGATCTTTGTTTACGATTCGACCGCAAGTTCATTTTCGCAACTTACTAATTCATCAGGCATTGTCGGTTTCACCGATGCGAAGATCAGCGGCGACGGTTTCACCGTGGCGTACATTCGCGACAACGGCGCCACCCCGAGCAGCGCGCGCGATCTGATTAAACAACCCCGCGTGGGACTGGGACCAATTACCTTAATCGGGACAAATATTCAGTCGCTTCAGATGACCTATGGCCGCGCGATCAGCGATGACGGAGCGCGCGTCGTCTATGCCGCAGAAACCGCGACCAACACGACGCAGGTGTTCATGTTCGATGGCCGTTCCGGAGGCACGATTCGCCAAATCACCACGCTGGGCGCGCGGGTTACCGAAGTTCCGCTCGATCCCACCATCAGCGGCGACGGCTCACGCATCGCCTTCGCTGCGCGCCGCACAGTCAGCGGCGCCGGCAGCAATTCAGATGGCGGCGTCGAACTTTACGTTTACGATTTACCGACTGCGACTTTTTCGAAAATCACCAATGCGCCTTCCAGTGCTACTGCGGAAGTAGTCTCCTCTTTGAATGACGATGGCTCGATCGTAGCTTTCAATTTTCCGCGCGTCTTATCCGGCGCAGTCACGAACAGCGGCACCGAAAACAATTCCGAAATCTACGCACTGGCGCCGCCCGCGCGCCCGGCAAACGGAACGCTGACCGCGATTCTCAATGACGCATCATTTGGTCACGAGCCGTCCGCAACCAAAGCCCTCGCGCCGAATAGTATCGCTGCAGCGCAGGGCACGAACCTCGCGAATACGACCACCCAAACTCAGCGGCTGGCTGACGGAACTTTTCCGACCAGCGTTGGCGCTGTGCGGGTCATGGTGAACGGGCGCGCAGCGCAAATCTTCTTCGTCTCGCCGACACAGATCAATTTTCTCGTGCCGCCGCAAACCGAGACCGGCACCGCCGAAGTCGTGGTTACGAATTCTGAAAACTTCCCTGCCCGCGGCACTGTCTCGATCCTGCGCGCGGCGCCAGGCATATTCACGAAAACCGGCGACGGCATCGGCGAAGGACTGATTCTCAACGCCGACACGCTTCAGGAGGGCCCTTTTGATCCAACCGCCGGAGATCTTCGTCTGACGATTTTCGCCACAGGCGCGCGCAACGCCGCGGTCACGACCGTGTCCATCGGCGGCCGCATCGTAAATGCCGAGATGGTAGTTTCATCAAACACGATGCCCGGTCTCGACGAGGTGCACGTGCGCGTTCCCGGAGACCTGCGCGGCGCGGGCACAGTCAATCTCTTGGTCACTTCAGATGGTCGCGACAGTAATCCCGTCACCATCAACTTCCTCGGCGATCCCGGTCGCGCGATCTTCTTCAACGAAGTTCTTTCCGATCCGCCAAACGGAACTGCGGGCGATGCCAATAACGACGGCGTCCGCGACGGTACCGACGATGAATTTGTCGAATTCGTAAACGGCAACGCGAGTGACGCGATCGGGATGACCGGCTGGACCGTGAAGACCCGCGCGACCGGCAGCACGACTGAGACCACGCGCTTCACGTTTCCTGCGGGTACATCCCTGGCGCCCGGCACGGCTGCGGTCGTGTTCGGCGGCGGCGCGTTCAATTCAACCGATCCGATCTTTGGTTGCGCTCAGGTCTTCAAAGCCACGTCGTCAGCCGGCCTGTCGCTCACCAACAGCGGCCTAACGATTTTGCTGCGCGATTCGGCAGGAAATCTCATTGCGCAATTCGCCTACGGCGGATCGACCGGATTGGACGGCAACAATTCGCAATCGCTGACTCGGTCGCCCGATATCACCGGCGCGTTTGTCTTGCACACAGCGGCGAACCCTGCGCGCCGGTTCTCGCCAGGATTGAAAGTAGACGGCGCCCCGTTCGGCGCCTGCGCCAGTCATCCCGCCACCGTGACGATCTCACCCGCAGCGACGAGCGTGAACCAGGGACAGTCAACACAATTCACCGCGCAGGCCTTCGATCAATTCGGTCGCGCGATGACGGGCGTACCCATCACCTTCACTTCAGATAACACTGCGGTTGCGACGATCGATTCGACGTCGACAAATCAATCAACCGGAGTCGTCACGGCTAACGTCGGCACTCATAACCCCGGGGTGGCCCACATCACAGCGTCGGCTACCGACGGCACGACGAACGTGAACAGTACTCCCGCAACATTGACCGTCGCCGGGCCCGCTTTAAGCGTCAGCGATGTCAGCAAGAATGAGGGTAATGGCGGCCCCACCACGTTCACATTCGCCGTG
>DATANL010000235.1:0-7746 GCA_036266295.1 Pyrinomonadaceae bacterium
CGGCGCGGCAGAGCGGATCGTTCTTGTAAGTGTCGGTCGCCGGCATGCCGAGGCTCAGGTTGACGACGCGAATGTTGTACTTCGTGCGATTGGCCGCGATTGAGTTGAGCGCGGACAACACGGCAGAGAGCTTGCCGGCGCCGGTTGAATTCAACACGCGGAAGTTGAGAATGCTCGCGGCCGGCGCCACGCCGCCATACGAACCCATATTTCCGGCGGCCACCGAAGCTACAAAAGTTCCGTGTCCGTACGGATCAGAAGTCCTGCCTTCACCGGTGAAATCCTGGTTGAAGACGATGTTATCGAGACCGGGGGTGTTCGGCGTGATTCCGGAATCGACGATCGCGATCCCAACGCCGCTACCATCGAAACCCGAATTTCCGGATTGCGACCACATCGCTGATTCGCCGACGGTGTCTTCAACGTGGCCACTCGCCTGAACCTCGCTATCGAGCGACAAATAACGAGTCGCGGAATTCGCTGCCAACTTCTCTACAGCCTTTGCCGGCATGTCCACACTCAGGATGCCGAACCGCGCCATCTGCGAATCAACCTTGACGCCGTTCGATTCCAACTGGGCGCGCAGCGCGCTGTTGTTCACATCGTCGACCTGTAGAATCGCTTTTACTCGCGACGGCGCGTTACCGTGGTTCATCAACGCGCGCAGGTCGGGAGAAATATTGTCGCCCACGAAGTCTTCGCGATTGAGGTTTTCTTTATCTTTGGTCGCTTCGCTTGCCGCCGTCGATTCGTCGGCCGCGACAGTTGCGAAATAAGCCGCGAGTGATTCCTGGTTGCCTACGTTCTGATCAAAAGCAGCCTGGCTCGACGCGCCGAAGCAACGCACTTGGTCGTTCCGAAGCGCTTCACGCAACACAGCTGATGCCGCACCGTCAAAAGCTCCCGCCGGCCCGATCAACGACTGAATCGGGTCGACGATTAAGATCGACTTCGAATCGGCATTAGTTACGTCAGTGAGAATCGCAGAGAGAGTGTTGTTTAGTTCATCCGCAGTCTTTGAGTCCTTAAAGAGAGAATTAAGATTCAGTTTGTAAAGGTGGGCCGCCTTCAATTCGTCCGGTACGTTGCCGTTGGCGATTCGCACGGCGACACCGATGATCACCATGTCGCGAGTCGATTGAGAGTCGCTGATAACGACGGGGTTGTTCTTGCGGCGACTGGTCAATATCTCGATCGCGCGATCCGCGCTTTCGGCCGGGACGTCAATTGAGTTGAATCGGCCCTGCTCGGCAGCGGCGGTCAGGTCGGTCGTGTACTTCTGAAGCGACGTGACCGGACGCTCCTCGCGGCCGCGGGTCTGCGCCTTGGCGCTCTCCGAAACAACAAGGCCGGCGAGCAGCGAGAGCGACAGGCCGAGGGCAGTTGCCCAGCGCCAGCCAATCCGTCTCTCAATTCTTTTTTCTCTCTTCATCGTCGAACTCTCAAAGTCAGGGGGGAATCGTTCGAGCGCGGTAAACACAGGTACCGTCGCGACCCTATTTACAACGGCCGTGCCAGCATCGAAGTCTTCGTTTTGCGCCTGTTTTCGTGAATTCGCGAGAGATCGGGACGGCAGGTCCGGTCAACGTGAGAGAAGAGTTAATCAACTTGACCGACTGAGGATGGACTGGCTTTGACCGACTTTCACGGTGCCGGAATAAATTTTTAAATAATTCTGGAGAATTAATTTCATTGGTAATTTACAAAGACATCCCGAAAGACGGATCGGTTTGGAGCAGCGGCGGCGGCGGGGAAATCCCGAGCCGCGTTTTTGCGTGACCCCACAATCGTTAGGTTGCCGCTCACCAGTCTGTTGACCCTCCGACAAGCTTCTTCTTATCATCAGCCAGTGCAGCCAGTTGTCTCTTCCGCGCAGATGCGCGAGATTGATCGTCTGACCATTGAACGTCACGGCATCCCCTCGCTGACACTCATGGAAAATGCGGCCAACGCCACCGCGAGGTGTGTGTCGAACGTCCTGCATGGCGACGTCTCCGGAAAGTCGATCGTTGTGTTGTGCGGCAAGGGCAACAATGGCGGTGATGGTGCTGCGACGGCACGCTTGCTGGCGACCGCCGGTGCTCGGGTCGATGTAATCCTGATTGGCAGAGTCGACGATACGAAAGGCGACGCCCGCGAGAACTTCAATCGAGTCCGCGCCTGGAACGATCAGCGAGTGGCGCAGGAAAGCAAGGGCCCGGAGGTCTTGGGCAGCGGCACGCTCAAGCTATTCGAATGCGATTCGGAAAAGGGTTGGGAGCAACTGTTGACAAGCGTACTCGCCACGCCCCATCAGGCCTTTATCGACGCGCTGTTCGGCACGGGACTGACACGCCCGGCGGAAGGCATTCATCGCGAAGCTATTCGTTACCTGAATCGGATGCGAGCAGATCGCCAGGCTTCGGCGGCGCCGATCATTTCAATCGACATTCCTTCGGGCCTCAACGCTGATGCGGAACAACTGATCGGGGAGACGGTTAACGCTGATGCGACGGTTACAATGACCGCGCCTAAACGCGCTAACGTTTTATCGCCGGCCTGTAATTACAACGGCCGATTGACTGTTGCCGACATCGGCTCGCCCGGGGAGCTGATCGCTGAACAGTCAACGCAACTTCGACTTTCAACTGGCGACGACGCCGAACGTTGGTTGATAAAAACCAGATACACTCTCGATTCCTACAAGAACACGCATGGCCACGCGCTCGTCATTGCCGGTTCGCGCGGTTTCACGGGCGCTGCCGCGCTTTGCGGCAATGCGGCGATGAAGGCGGGCGCAGGCCTGGTGACGGTTGCCACACCTTTCTCGGCACAATCGATCGTCGCGTCACAAGTGATGTTGGAGGTGATGACTGCGTCATTGTCCGAAACTGATCGAGGCGCGGTGAGCGACGATGCCCTCGATTACGCTGTGAAACTCGCTTCCAGGATGGACGTGATCGCGGTTGGGCCTGGCCTTTCATCTGATGATGATCGGACCCGGACATTCGTCCGCCAGATTGTGGAACGGCGCACAACGCCAGTGGTACTCGACGCGGATGGACTTAATTGTTTGGCGCCCTGGCCGGCCGATTTGAAGGGCTCGTCTGCGAATCCCATTGTGCTGACGCCTCATCCGGGCGAAATGCTCCGGTTGCTCGGCACCGACGACAAATCAGCTCTGACTGATCGCATGGAAGCCGCACGCGAGTTTGCCATCGAGCACGAACTGATCCTGGTATTGAAAGGATCGCGGACAATCATCGCCGCGCCGGATGGACGCGTCGCCGTCAATCCGACTGGCAACCCAGGTTTGGGTACGGCAGGATCCGGCGATACGCTGACCGGTGTAATCACCGGATTCATCGCGCAGGCGCGCGGCGGCCTGGGCGATCAAATGGACGCGTTTGAAACCGTAGCCGCCGCAGTTTATGTTAGCGGACTCGCGGGTGACTTCGCCGCAAAGGAACTCGGCATGCGATCGATGACGGCTTCCGATATTCGCGACCATTTGAGTCAGGCGTTCCGTTTCCTTGATCCTTTTGGCGAGACACCGGCATCAACCCCGGACACTAAGTGAGGTCAAATGAAATCACTCAAACGAATAATCACGACGACGACGCTGCTGGTATCGCTGGCATCATCGCTCCAGGCATTTCAATCGAGCGATTGGATCAAGTTTGCGCCTCCCGGCGGTGGATTCTCGGTCATGGTGCCCGCCGAGCCGAAGGAGCTTGAATCCGCGCCAGTCAAGGATTTCACCGCGCACGCCTTTGGAATGGTTGTCGACAATGCTGTCTATGTGATCTGTTATGGCGACTACGCACCAAGTATTCATCTGAATACGGACGCGGAGTTACTCGCCAATCGCGACAACTTCCTCAAGGGCCTCAACGGTACTGCCGGCAGCACGAACAAGATCGCGTTGGACGGGCACGCGGGCATCGAGTTTACCGGCGAGAGCGCCGAGTATACCTTCGAGAGCCGCGTTTATCTTTCCGGTAATCGCGTCTATCAGGTCGCAGTCGGCGTCAAGAAAGGCGGCCCCGACAATGCAGCGAGTTCAGCTCGCTTCCTGAAATCATTTGCTTTCGTCAGCACGCAAGATCATTCCAGGCCATAAACTTCAACTCATGCCTTTTGCGGAGGACACCACTTCTGACGATGAGGCCGGCACGTTTCTCGTCGGCAAACGAATCGGGGCCCAACTGGCCGGTGGCGAAATCATTCTCTTGAATGGCCCGCTCGGCGCCGGCAAGACGGTCATGGTGAAGGGAATCGCGACGGCATTGGGACTGGACCAGGAAGACGTGACCAGTCCATCATTCACTCTGGTTAATCCACATCACGGCCGTTTGCTGCTTTACCATATTGATCTCTACCGGCTGGACGCCGGCGCGTCGGCAGCACACGCAGTCGATCTCGATGATATACTTAGCGACGAACAGGCCGTCGTAATTATCGAATGGGCAGAGCGCCTCGGCCATTATCCGCTGCCCGACAATGTCTGGGAGATTTCCATCGCGGGCGACGGCGACGAGCCGCGGCGAATTTCAATTTCGAAGCCCGCAGAAAATACCGTAAGTTCGTGACCAGCTAAGAGGAGAATGTGAATGCCATACCCTGAAATTATGATTAGTCCGATGCGCGAAGACTTGACCCGCATCGGAGTGGAAGAGTTTCGCACTGCTGAATCAGTCGACGAAGCAGTTAAGAGTACCAACGGGACGTTGATGATCGTGGTGAATTCAATTTGCGGTTGCGCCGCGGGAAAAGCGCGGCCGGGCGTGGCGCTGGCGTTGCAAAACAGCGTTCGGCCTGACCGGATCGGGACCGTGTTTGCCGGCGCCGACATCGAAGCGACCGATCGCGCGCGCAGCTACTTCACCGGTTACCGTCCGTCGTCACCTTCGATCGGAATTCTGAAAGACGGCGAATTGGTCTACATGATGGAACGCTACCAGATCGAAGGCCGCGGTCCGGAAGACATTGCCTCAGAGTTGAAGCGCGCGTTTGAAGAAGTGTGCGCGGCGACGACCGTCAGCTAGTTTTCATTCGATCAATCTCTCGCTCGACGTCGATCTGGTTTCGTTGAAAGCAACTGCCGGCGCCTTCAGATTTCACGGCGTCGATTGTTGCGTAGTGTCTGAAGCCCGACGTGAGTGAGGACTGCCTGGAACTCACGCTCCTTTTATCACAGGTAGCCCTCCCTCACGGTCGGGCTTCTGACACGTTGTTGCAAACGAAATCTGCACCTCGCGCCCACTGTCTCACGTGCTAAGATCGCGGTCATGCCGGACTCCTCGATCTCGCTCGGTACTCGCATACTCGATCTTCCCAATCTTGGTTTTGGGCACGTGGGTTTGCTGACTGCGCGGAAGCTGGCTGCGGGCATCGCGACTGTCTCGACCGGCAAAGATGTCAATCAGGTTACGGTCGAAGATCTGCTTCACTATCTGCCGATGCGTTATGAAGATCGTTCGAAGCTCACCTCAATTCGCGATCTTTCCGACGGCATTGAGACCTCGCTCGAACTGTTCGTGAAGCTTTCCGGCGGTAAACAGGTCGGAGGTTGGCGACGTTCATTCAAGCAGCGGCTTTACAAGTTCCAAATCTCAGCGACCGACCGCGAACGCACGGGCAAGGACGTCGTCATCTGGATGTTCGTTTCCGGCGTCAGCGCGCCGAAGATCATCGACAGTTACGAGAAAAAATTTACGCGTGGCGTGCGGTTCATTGCTTTCGGAAAATGGGAGTGGGACGCGACTTATCAAACGTACGCGTTGCGTCTGACCCGGCCGGATGAAATCGAAGTGCTCGCGCCGCTTGGCGAGCCACTGCCGGCCGGCGGTCCGACGGAAGACGCCCATGAATCGATAGCTGCGATACACGTCGGACGCCGCGTCCCGGTGTATCGGAAAATCAACGAGGTTCGGTCAAAGCAACTGCGCGAATTTGTTCATGGCCTGCTGGCCGCAATTCCCGAGTCCGCAATTACTGAAACGGTGCCGAGTGAGCTGCGCAAGCGGCAGCGCCTGCTGGATCGCGCCGCAGCGTTACATCAAATTCATTTTCCGCCTGAGGATTCATTGCTGACCGAATACGAAAATGCGCGCAGCCCCGCGCATCGGCGTTTAATATTTGAAGAACTGTTCTGGCTGGCGCTGGGTCTGGCGGCGAAACGCGGACATCGCATCAAAGAGAGCAAAGGCGCGCGCATCAAAATCGACGAGGCGATCAAAAAACGTATCGCGTCCGTGTTGCCTTTCAAACTTACCGCGGCACAACGCCGCGTAGTCGCTAAAGAAATCTTTCGCGACATGCGATCTGACGCGCCGATGAATCGTCTGCTCCAGGGCGACGTCGGTAGTGGCAAGACCATCGTGGCGGTCATCGCCATGCTCGCCGCGATGGAGAATAATTATCAAACCGCGCTCATGGTGCCGACCGAAATTCTCGCTGAACAACACGCGCGTAACATCAAACGGATTCTGGCGTCGAGTCCGTATCGAATTGAATTACTGACCGGTTCAATGAAGGCCGGTGAAAAGAAACGTCTGCACGAAGCGATCGCCGCGGGTGAAGTGCACGCGGTCATCGGCACCCACGCATTGATTCAGGGCGGCGTCGCGTTTCGACATCTCGGCCTGGCGGTGATTGACGAGCAGCACCGCTTTGGCGTGATGCAACGGGCGGAGCTTCGTGCGCGCGGCGACAATCCTGATGTCCTGGTGATGACGGCCACACCGATTCCGCGATCGCTGGCGATGACAGTGTACGGCGACCTCGACGTTTCGATTGTCGATGAAATGCCGCCGGGCCGGACGCCGATTGAGACGAAGGTTTTTGCGGATAACGAAGACGAGCGAAGGAAAGCCAAGAATTTGATCTCCCGCGAATTGCGCGCGGGGCGGCAGGTGTACGTGGTTTATCCGCTGGTTGAAGAATCAGAAAAGATCGATCTGCGTGACGCGACCCGGCGTTACGAATACCTGCGGGACAAAGTGTTTCCGAAATTTTCAGTGGGTCTGCTGCATGGCCGGATGAAGGCGGAAGAGAAGGACGAAGTGATGCGACGCTTCGTCAAAGGTGAGATTCAGATTCTGGTGTCAACGACCGTCGTCGAAGTCGGCGTCGATGTGCCAAACGCATCGGTCATGGTCGTTGAGCACGCGGAACGGTTTGGTTTGTCGCAGCTTCATCAATTGCGCGGGCGCGTAGGTCGCGGTGCTCAGCAGAGTTACTGCGTGCTGCTTGCTTCGGACAAGCAGACCGACGTCGCGCGCGAACGGCTCGGCATCATGGAAGAGACGAATGATGGATTTAAGATTGCCGAGAAAGATTTAGAACTGCGCGGGCCGGGTGAAATCATGGGGACGAGACAGGCGGGTGTGCCGGAATTTCGAATTGCAAATCTGGTTCGCGACCTCGACATCCTCCAGGCCGCGCGCAAGGAAGCGGACTACTATTTGAATCTCGCCGACAAATCGCCCGAGGCGGCGCAGATGATTGAGCGAGTGCAGGATGACGCGCGCATGAAATTGGCGGCGATTGGCTGAACTTGGAGTGCGCCGGTCGAGCAAGCGGCGACGGCGCTTTGGATATCTTTAGAATCGATTAAAGCCGCGCCATGTTTTGAAAAGTTGAGCGCCACCCTGAGTCAATACCTCAGCCGCTTCAGCGCTCAGGTCGCCATAGACAGAGAAGCCCGCGAGCGACGAGACGCCCAGCAGTTTGGGAACGAGTTGCTGCACGACTGGTCCTTTG
>DATANL010000236.1:0-5618 GCA_036266295.1 Pyrinomonadaceae bacterium
CTTTCAATTATGACCGTAGCTTTTCTCATCAGCGGAGCCCTTTCAGGAACTGCGGCAAACTCATTTGCCCAGGCCAGAAAGCAGACAGTCATCCTCGCCGTGCAATCCGAATCCGGCGAAGGATCGCTGGACGCGATCGGCATTCTCGACGCGAAGAAACTCCGAGCACCCTACAACGACGAACAGAAGGATCGGCAGACAGCTTTTGCGAATGATTATTTCAAGAAAGGAACCGTCTATCGTTTGATTTTCGGGGGCGGCGATGCCGGCAGCGCCACCGTGAGCAAGTGGAGCGAAGGCTGCAACAATGTTCACGCGCAAGCGACAGTCTCCACGTCGGCGCGGCTGGGCGGAAAAGTGATGGCCCTGGCAACTAACTCTGAAACGCTGGGCAAGCACGCAATCTCGCGGCGGCCGCCGACTGACGCTGAACGAGCAGCTACGCTGACGCTGATGAAGAGCATCTATCAACAACATCGCACGCCGGCGAGCCTCATGCCTTCGATCAAAGTTACGAATCTGACGGCGTCCGACCTGAATGGCGACGGCCAGTACGAGATGATTGGCAGCTTTACTCTCGCCGGTAAAAATAAATTCGAACGCGACCTGTTCTTAATCGCCACGCCGCAAGGCGCCACCATGCGCGCAGACTTTGCGAAATTCCAGGCCTATCAGCCGCCGGCCGAAGGATTTCTTTCCAGCATAGACTTCATCGACCAACTCGACATCGACGGCGATGGTGTCGGCGAAGTCTTCACGACTCAGGGCGCCTTCGATGGCTATGCCTTATTGGTCTTTAAGAAAGTGGGCAAACGCTGGCGTCAAGTCCACGATCAAATCGGCGACTTGTGCTGACTAATCGAACGGACTTAGTTAATGGGCTGACGCGCCGGCAGATTACCACTGAGATTGGGCGAGATATTTCAGGACGTGTTTGATCGAGGTGACGCAATAACTGCCGTCGGATTTCTGCACCGGAATGTGGCGGTAACGACCGATGGACATTTTATTGAGAGCGATAGCAATCGAATCAGTTTCGCGCAGGACTTCGGGATTTGCGCTCATTAAGTCCTTTACCGGTGTCGTCGGCGGCTGTGCGGTGCGGCCTGTCAGTTTGCTCAAAAGATCACGTTCAGTGAAGATGCCGACCAACTTTCCATCGTCGAGCACCAGGGCACAGCCCAGCCGGGCCTGCTTCATTTGATTGACGACGTCGCTCGCCGAGGTGTCAGGCGTGACCGCGAGAAATTCGTTTTCGAGTTTGCGCAGGTCCTCCTCCATCGCCGAGCGGGCCATGCCGGCAGCCGAGTCAGACCGGGGCGCATCGCGATTGAACAGCGGCGTCATGCAGTCATCGCACCGGTCCGCGCCTTCAATATTGTCGTAACCGCAGGAAGGACAAATCATAATTAAATTGCGGATTGCGGAATTCGGATTGCGGATTTCCCGCTGCTCCGCGCACCGTTTGAACGTGCTGTTCGAATAGACGAGACAACAATTGAGACGATTTCGTTCGCCTCCGCCAAGAGTGGTTGAACTAGATTCTCTCTCACCAAGCCGCAATCGATGAGCATCTCCATCCAATACACAGCTTCATCGGCCTCTTCTTCAACGATCCCCATCTTCGCGGCGAAGTCGGCTCGCGATTTGGCGCGACACGACGCACGATAGTTGGCCCCGACCGACATGCCGCACCTTAACAATTGACCGCCAATCACATTCGCCGTGCGTGAATTCGGCAGCGACTCAACCAACCGCACAATTCGAAGACCAAATCCCCTGGTGCGCTTTTTCATGTCATCGGGGGTCATTGCTTTTCAATCCGAATTCCGCAATCACTCGACGGTCCACATGTCGCCGGTATTGATCAGTTTGTCCAGGCTTCCCGGACCTGACTTGGCGATGGCGCTATCGATTTGATCGACGAGCAATTGGTCGTAACTCGGGCGGTTGATTGACCGGAAGATTCCCACCGGTTGGGGAAAGTCAGGCTGCTCCATCCGCGCCAGCATGAAAGCGACTGAAGGATCTTCAAGATTAATGTCATGCACCAGGATGTCTGCTTCCGTCACGCCGTTTTCACCAATTGTTACCACTTCGGGTAACGCGCCGTTCATGCGGATGCCTTGATTGCGATCCTTGCCGAAGATCATCGGCTTGCCATGTTCCAGATAGAGCACCTTGTCCGAGCGGACACTGCGTTCAGCGAAGTAATCAAACGCCCCGTCATTGAAGATGTTGCAGTTCTGGTAAACCTCGAGGAAGGAAACGCCTTTGTGTTTGGCAGCGGCTTCGACCATCACGCCCAGGTGCTTGACGTCGATATCGATCGAACGCGCGACGAAGGTCGCTTCGCTGGCGATGGCCAGCGAGAGAGGGTTCAGCGGATAATCGATCACGCCCATCGGCGTTGACTTGGTGCGCTGACCAAAAACTGACGTCGGGCTGTACTGACCCTTCGTCAATCCATAGATGCGGTTATTGAAGAGAATGTAATTGATATCGAGGTTGCGCCGCAGCACGTGGACAAAATGATTGCCGCCAATTGACAGCGCATCGCCGTCGCCCGTGATCACCCAGACGCTCAAGTCAGGATTCGCTGCTTTGATGCCCGTCGCAATCGCTGGCGCGCGGCCGTGAATGCTGTGGAAGCCGTACGTGTTCATGTAATAAGGAAAGCGCGAAGAGCAACCGATGCCGGACACGAAGACCACCTTCTCGCGCGAGATACCGAGCTCCGGCATGACCTTCTGCACGTTGTTGAGAATCGCGTAATCGCCGCAACCCGGACACCAACGGACTTCCTGGTTGGAAACGAAATCCTTCTTGGTTAATTCTCCCGGCGGCGGCGCAACGTTGAATAGCGAAGCGCCACCTTCACTCTCAGCTGAGACTGCCGTCTCGACAATCTTGTGTCCGTTACCGTTTGCACCATTACCTTGTGTGTTCATTATTGCTCCTCAAAATCGTTCGTACTGCCTTGCTCGACGCCGTGTAGTAATTCGAAATATTTATCCCGCACATATGGATTCAGGCCTTCAGCGAATTCCGATGTAAGGCCGCGGAACTTGATCAACTCCTGCACATCAGCCAGATCTTTTAACCTATCCGGCGCGGTCATCCCCGACGCCAGCTTCAATTCAACGAGTTTCTCAACGGTCGGGTAATTTATGCCGTCGATCTCGTGGGCCGCATCCATCGGATCGGGAAACGCGACTGGCTTGGGTTTTCCGTCGCCAGGATATTCACCTGCCGTAATCAACTCGATAGGAGTGCCGTCTCGCGTTGACTTGAGACGCTTGCGAGCACCAACAAATGCGGGCGCATATCCCAAACCAATCAACTCGTCATGGAACTTCTGAAGGCCCTTAGGTGTGACAATGATATCGATGTCCTCAGTGAAACGTGGATAGCCATAGGCCATCAAAGCCACTGCGCCGATCACCAGGTAGTCAATGTCGTGCTGACGCAGGTCCGTTACCAGGCGAGCTAACGTATGGTTGAGCACTCCTTCGCCCCTGAAGTATCGCCGGGCCTCCTCATAAATCTCTGCGACCGATTGCATCCGTCTTACAAATACTCCTCAACCTTGTGCACAATCTCGCGAATCTGGAACGGCCGTCCCTTCACTTTCGAAAAGGCCACGGCGTCGACCAGATACTTTGCGCGAATCATCGTGCAGAGTTGACCGAGATTCATTTCAGGCACGATCACCGTTTCGAAATTCGCCAGAACTGCGCCGAGATTTCCGGGGAAGGGGTTCAAGTGTCGCAAATGCGCGCTCGATACCGGCTTGCCTTCTTTGCGCAGCCTCTCAACTGCCGACGTAATTGATCCGTAGGTCGAGCCCCAGCCGAGTACCAGCACCTTGCCCGTTGGATCTCCGAAGACCTCGACGGGCGGAATGTCCGCGACCGCGCGATCGACTTTTTCCTGACGCAGCTTGACCATCAGGTGATGGTTCTCAGGATCGTAATTCACGTTGCCGGTGATGTTCTGTTTCTCGATGCCGCCGATGCGGTGCTCCAGTCCCGGCGTGCCCGGCAGCGCCCAGGGACGCGCCAGCGTGGCTTCATCGCGCGAGTAAGGCATGAAGTTCGTGGGATCGGTCGCGAACTTCACTTCGATGCGCGGCAGTTTTTCGATCGCCGGAACCGCCCAGGGTTCGGCGCCGTTGGCGAGATAGCCATCGGACAGGTAGAAGACCGGGATCATGTATTTGAAAGCGAGCCGCACCGCCTCAATTGCCATGTCAAAGCAATCAGCTGGCGTAGCGGGGGCAATCACAATCGCCGGGCACTCACCATTTCGTCCCCAGACTGCCTGGAACAGATCCGCTTGTTCGGTTTTGGTAGGCAAACCGGTTGATGGACCGCCGCGCTGTACGTTGACGATCACGAGCGGCAATTCAGTCATCACGGCGAGGCCGATGGCTTCCTGCTTGAGCGCGACGCCCGGGCCTGAGGTGCCGGTCAAGCCGACGTGGCCTGTGAAGCTCGCCCCGATCGCGGCGCACACGGCGGCGATTTCATCTTCGGCCTGAAATGTCTTGACGCCGAAGTTCTTGTGCCGCGCCAGTTCATGCAGAATATCCGAGGCCGGCGTGATCGGATAAGAACCGTAGAAGAGCGGTCGCCCGGCCAGTTCCGCAGCCGCGACAAAACCAATCGCAGTGGCTTCGTTGCCGGTGATCTTGCGATAACGGCCCGGCGCGATGACCGCCTTCTTGACTGTGTAATGCGTCGTGAAAACTTCGGTGGTCTCGGCGAAGTTGTATCCCGTCTTGAGCGCGACTTCGTTGGCCTTGGCCAGTTCCGGGTTCTTTCTGAACTTCGAGTTGATCCAATTCAAGGTCGGATCGAGCGGGCGGTCGTAAAGCCAATAGAGCACGCCGAGGGCAAAGAAATTTTTGCAGCGCGCGATCTCTTTGCGCGACAGCTCAACCGTGCCCTTCAACGCGTTCATGTTCAGGGTCGAAATCGGCAGCGTGTGCACGCGATAGCCGGTGAGCGAGCCGTCTTCGATCGGATTTGATTTGTACGCGGCGTGCTCGAGGTTCTCTTTGGTGAACTCGTCTGAATTGATGATCAACGTGCCGCCTTCTTCCAGGTCCGGCAGATTCACTTTCAATGCAGCGGGATTCATGGCGACGAGCACGTTTGGCTGATCGCCGGGCGTGCGAATGTCATGGCTGGAGAAATTGAGCTGGAAGCCGCTGACGCCCGGCAGACTGCCGGCGGGAGCGCGAATCTCAGCCGGAAAGTCCGGCAGAGTCGAAATGTCGTTGCCGACGATCGCTGACGTGTTCGTAAACTGCGTGCCGGTCAACTGCATGCCGTCGCCCGAGTCACCGGCAAAACGGATCGTGACCGTGTCGAGTTCTTCCAGATGCTTGTCAATGGTTTCGACTGGTGGTTCTAAAACTGCGCTCATTATGGCTCCATTTTGGATTTTAGATTTTCGATTTGCGATTGATTCGAGTTGAAATCAAAAACCGCAAATCCAAAATCGAAAATGCCTCATCCTCCGTCAACTGTTCCCATTACCTGATGCAACGGCGGCAAATTCATGGTGGTCTTTGGATAGCACTCCGCGAGATACGTGATGATGTCGAAAAC
>DATANL010000237.1:0-6105 GCA_036266295.1 Pyrinomonadaceae bacterium
CGGGCGGCTACGTCGCTGGTGTCTGGTGCGGAGCTGAACTCATTGATGGCCTTGGTTCGATCAGTGTCGTTGCTTGGCACACCCGCAAAATCCGCCATCTTCGTCACAAACGCCGTCGGGGTCATAGTCGTCGGGTAGGCGCTCGTAAATGTCGACCGTTGCACAAACGCCTGACTGAATGAAACCTTGTTGGCTTCCAATTGGGCCTGCCAATTTCCCTGGTTGACGATTACGCCGTTGCCAATCTGCTTCACGTCGGGAAGGAACTCGCTGTACTTGATAATTGGCGCGGTAATATTGTGATTGCCGCCGATGGCTGAGTTTCCGGTCGCATCTCCATAAGCCGTCTTGTACATGCGCTCAACGAGGTAACCCGTATCCTGGAATTCGATCGAGAGAAAGAACGCACCTGAATCGTTGATGCGCGTGACATCGATGCAGGCCTGATTGCCATTGCAACTGTTAATCTGGCCCAACCAGAAATTAAACCCGGCCGTGTCGGGCATGCGCGTCAGAAAATCGATGTACTGCTGCTGCACAAAAAAGTCGTTGTCGGCAATGGTAATGAATTGCGGCGGATTGGTGCCGGGCCGCACGCGCAATGGCTTCACCTTGACGTTGCCGAAGAAAAGGTCAGACGGCAGACCCGGCGTTTCGGTGACAATCCTCAGCGTCGGCGGACTCTGCGCGTATCCAGCTCCGATTGCACAGGCAATGATGATGATGGCTATCGTTAGTTTCATCGGTTCTCCTGATCCGAATGATCTCCGAGTGAAATCGCCAGAAAACGGGGCCGGCTCCTGGTGGTGTGCCGTGACACCTTGAGGGTTTTCGAGTGTAGCCCTCGGGTTTGGGGCCTGTCAATAAATTATTAAGGCCCGCGGAAATAGACGATCCGCCAGCGGATTTGGCCGACTTTTATTGGGGCAAAACGCAGGTAATCGTGCGTGTCAGAACCGAGAGCGGTAGCGACCGGGTCAAGAACCATGTTGGGAGCTACTTGATCCCATCGCTACCGCTCCGCGTTCTGACACAACCTCATTGCGCAAAACGCTGATTGTATTCAGGCGCGGAGAGAAACGCTTTGACCATTTCGGCGGCGATGTAGTCGCCCTTCGCGCCGTTGAGCTTGCCCAACCAGAAATTGTAACCACCGTAGTCCAGCCCACTCTCCGGTGCGTTGTTTGGATTTCGCCGCAGGTAACCAAAATACTGCATCAGGACAAAGGCCCGGTTCTTTTCAGAATTCGCCAGGTCGGGATCTTCCGCCACCGCCCTGAGCACCTGAGCGCGCGTCATCGTGCCGTTGTTCAACGCCGTCACCAGGTTATCGCGTTCCGTAGCAGACAGCGGCCTCACACCGTTACTGTCCCTGGCATTATCATTCAGCTTGTTGACGAAGTCCGCGGCGGTCATCGACAACGGCAGGGCCGTCAGGAACTCCGGACGCTGCACGAACTCTTCAGTGAACGCGTTCTTGTTATCGTCCAGTTGCGGCCGCCAGTTGCCGACGTTGACCACCACGCCCTGACCAATTCGCTGCGTGTCGGGCAGAAACTGGTTGAGCCTGACGAATGGTACCTTGATTGGCTGACCGCCCGCCGTGCCATTCGCGTCGCCGAACGCAGCCTTGTAGATTCGCTCGACCAGATAACCGGTCTCCTGGAATTCGATCGACAGGAAAAACGCACCGCTTACATTGATGCGGCAGACCAGAAGATCCGACGACCCGCAGTTCGTCGTTTGATTGGTCCAGAACGCGAGGCCTGACGAATCGGGCTCGCGACTGAGAAAATCCAGATACTGCTGACGTACAAAGAATGAATTGTCGCTAAGTGGATTCGATCCACTCGGGCTGTCGTTATCGGTGATGGTAATGGTCGCGCTTGTTTGCGCGCCGATATTAGTTCCGAGACCGTTGCTGATCGCGACTCCGAAAGTCTCGCTGCCCTCGGCAAACGCGTCGTCGACCACCGGAATGGTGACGGTCTTTGAAGCCTCGCCGACGCCAAACTGCGCAACCCCAAAGGTGCTTACATAATCGCAACGCGATGAAGCCTTGCCGTTTACGGTCCCGCAGGTCTGCGTGCCCGCGCTATCGCTGGTCGTAAAGCTGACGGTCGAAGGGCTGGTGAGATCGCCGGACCTCGTCAAGGTGATGTCAGCGTGTCCCGCGCCTTCGTTGACCGTGTAACTAGTGGCAGTCAATTGCACCACCGCGCGCGGCGCAAACGTCGCGCTCTGGGCGTTGGTCAAAGTCTTGGGACTGAGTTCCGAAGTCAATTGATCGATGACGTAAGGATCGGCCTCGCCGCCTGAGATTCCCACCACCGGCTGCAGGTTCGTATTACCTGATCCGTACCGCGTGATGATGTTGCCGTCGGAACGCAACTCGATTTCAAAATTGATTTGGTCTCCCGTGGTGCCGTCGCCGAATTGCACGCCCTGCCAACGAAAGACGATGCGGCCGGCGCCCGGCTGCACGACATATACGTCAGCGTCAGCGCGACGGCTGGTCCGCAGGTCGAGATCGTCCCACATGCCCGCGATCATTTTGTTCAGCGAGAGATCGGCAGTCGAACCAGGCACGTCGTCGGCGTCGCCATTATTGCGTTTCGGCGGCGTCGAAAAATAAAGATTGCCATTTGTCGAGATGGTGACCGTGTTGTAGAGCTGGCCGAAGAATGAAAACGAAAACGGCAGCGCAAAATTTTCCAGATAACGATCGTCGAAGGTTAATCCCAGAGGGGTTCCGCCAGTCGACAGTGCAGCGGGCGAGTTCAGCGTGGTCGTATACGGATCGGCAAAGTTCGGCGGCACCGTGACACTCGTCGTGGCCGGCGTCCCTTCGTTACCGACATTGTCGAATGCCCGCACACGGATGGTACCGGCCGTGTGACGGTAAGGAATGTTAACCGTCACGTTCTGGCTGTTGCCGGACGCGACGGGCGCGACGCTCGTCAATGGCACCACCGCGTTCGTGTTCTGGTCGACGAAACTCACATCGTAGAGCGAAGCCTGACCGGCGGCGCCATCGTCACCCGAAGCGGTCCATAACACCTTAACTTTGCGGCCGTTCTGCGAACCCGCCTGCAGGTTGGTCACGGGGCCCGGCGGGGTCGTGTCATTTTCTCCAGTTGCTTGCAGCGACTTGAAAACGTTAAGCCGCCGGCCCGTCAAAGATCTTCCCTGCAGTCCCGCGATCGCATCGCCATTGAAAGCTAGCAACGCACGCAATTGATTAACGGAGAGATTGGAATTCGCCGCGCACAACAAAGCGGCCGCGCCGGCGACCTGCGGACTCGCCATCGACGTGCCGCTCAAGTTGCCGTAGTTGTTATTTGGCAGGGTGCTGAGAATGCTGGAGCCGGGCGCGCCTATCAACACTGAATGCGTACCGAAATTTGAAAAGCTCGCCAGACTGTCAGCACCGGTAGTGGCAGCGACAGAAATTACGTTCGGCAATGAATAACCGGACGGATAATGCGGATGCGCGTCGCTGTCCGACGTTTCGTTGCCCGCGGCGGCGACAAAGAGCACGCCCGCCTGGCCCATGGCATTGATGGCGTCTGACTCGGCCTGAGAATAACCACCGCCGCCGTAACTGGCATTGACGACGCGAATGTTTGCGCCTTTCTGATGATTTGAACTTCCCCAAAGGTCCTTCATCTGCTTCACGTAGTTGTAGGCCTTGAGCGCATCGGCCGACGTGCCTGAGCCGACCGCGTCTGAAATGAATCGCAACGACATCAGACCTACTCGCCAATTAACGCCGACGACGCCCTGGTTGTTGTCGCCGACAGCGCCGACGGTTCCGGCCACGTGCGTCGCGTGCGGCTCGGCGATGATGTTTCCGGTGTTGTCCCGGAAATCGTAGCCGTTGACGTCACCGCTGATGCCGGGGATCGATCCGGGACTCGGGTTGGTCCAAATGTTTGCTTGCAGATCGGGATGAGTCCGATCGATGCCTTCATCGATCACAGCCACGACGATGTTCCGGTCGCCTTGCGTGGTGTCCCACGCCTGTGGCGCGCCGATTAGATTCATCGCAAACAGGCTGTTGTTTTGGCATGGCGGCGTGGGACCGTTTGCAGGAAAACACGGATCGTTCGGCAGCAACTCGAGGTGACGAAGATAATTAGGTTCGGCATAGAGGACATCATCGCGAGATGCCAGCGCGGCGGTGCCCGGCAAAGTGTCGTCCGGCGCCATACGCGCTATGCGCAGCCCGTCGATCAAATCGGATCCGTCAAAGCGATCTATTTCCACTGGCACTTGCTGAGCGGAACGATCGTCGGTCGGAGTGGCAGACAGCTCCTTGCGACCGATCGTCACATTTATCCGGCCCTCGAAAGCCCGACCGGGTTTGAAGCGCACCAGTGCCTGACCCGGCACAAACTCAGGACGCTGTCGCTTTGCCGGAACAGTTTGGAGAGCCGTGCGGATGGCGTTCGATCGCCACGGCCAAATCAACGCGCCGGCGATCAGCAAGCCGAGCGACAAAAACAGGAACGTCCGCGTCCCGGAATTTCGGCCCTCTGGCATTTGGAAATTGTGTTTGGGAATTAGCACTTCGGAAAAATCTTTGGATGCGCGTGATTGCCGGGCGCTGCCTCAGCGGCGAACTAATATAACGCACCGGTGTGGGCGGGGCACAGTGGCCGTGACGGCCGCCCCAAATCGCACGACTATTCCGGGCCGGCGTGCTAAGATTACGCCCACAAATCGCCGCATCGCGCGGCGAGCAGTTTCAGTGACACCGCCTCCGCTCGCTGCAAGTTCGCGAGCTGTAACAGAAACAGCCGACCCCGACCCGGCATGGAAACGGATGACTGGGAAGAGACTCAGTGCCATCCTCGCGTTGCTTGCGCTTTTCGCCGCGCAGGCGCCGCTACGTGCGTATACGATTCAGTACCGCGATGCTTCAGGGCTTTCCCCGCGGCGGTGGTTGACCCAACCGATAATCATTTCGCTTTCGACTTCGCTGGCTTCGCCGCCGCCGAACATAAAAGCCGGCAGCGATGTCATCGGCGCCGTGCGGCGGGCGCTGCGTCACTGGTCGAGTGTCTCGAACGTGCAGTTCTTTGAGACGAGTTCGACGGCGCAGGCAATCAGTCCGGCCAACGCCGGCGATCATCTCAACCTGATCACCGTTGCGGCTGACAACGCCGCCGTGTTTCATTCCGAGGACAATCCTGGCCGCACGCGCGTGTTCTCTGATCCCAACGGCGCGATCACTGAAGCTGACATTGCTTTGAATCCGGACGTGCTCTTCTCGAGCGACGGCACGGTCGGCACATACGATTTGGAATCGACGTTCACGCACGAGGTGGGCCATCTGCTGGGGCTCGAGCATTCCGCGATCATCGGCGCGACCATGCAGCCGCGACAGGCGATGAACGGGTTGTTTGGTCTGTCCGCATTCACGCAACGAAGCTTGTCATACGACGATGTCGCGGGCGCGCGGGCGTTGTATGGATCGCGTGCGGGAACCGGATCGCTTTTTGGGCGGCTGGTTACCAATTCCTACGGCGGGCAATCGCAGCCGGTATTTGGCGCGCATGTGTTCGCCGAGGAAACTTCAACCGGCCGAATCATTGCCGGCAGCATCACTCTGCGCTCAGGCGATTATCGAATTGATGGCTTGCCTCCGGGAGGCTACCGCGTAATTGGTCAGGGTCTCGATGGCCCAATAGAACCGGAAGAGATCGCCACCGCGCGCGGGTCTTACGCTGGATTGGTTGATACCACGCCGCCGTTTCGCACCTACATCGCCACCAAAGCTGCGTCGCAAATTATTCCGGTAACGACTGATAAAGCCACGTCGCTGGGTTTCTTTGTTTCGTATAACCTGCCGCAACTCGTGCCGCGTCTTTTGGGTATGAACGGTGAACTGTCGACGGTGGCTTTGCCTTTGACCGCGGGCAGGAAAGTTCGCGTATACATTGCGGGCGAGGGGATGGACGACTTGCCGCCATCCGGCATTTCTTCAACGTCGCCATTCATCAACATCGATGCCGACAGCGTTATCGAAGAGCACTTCGATACCCCCTACCCGGCGATAAGTTTTGAAATCACCGTGGCGCGCAATACCCCAACGGGTGA
>DATANL010000238.1:0-3007 GCA_036266295.1 Pyrinomonadaceae bacterium
GGATCGGTTTCGTGACACGGTCAACAAGACCATCGAGCTGCGTCCCGATCGCATCGCGCTTTATAGTTTTGCGCGGGTGCCGTGGATCAAGCCGGCGCAACGCAGCTACAAAGATGAGGACTTGCCGGCCGCCGGTGAGAAACGCGCGCTGTACGAGTTGGCCCGTGAGATGCTGGCGACGTCAGGTTACGTGGAAATCGGGATGGACCACTTTGCGCTGCCGCAGGATGGCATGGCGGAGGCTCAACGCAAGGGAACCCTGCATCGAAACTTCCAGGGTTACACCGAGACCCGCACGACGGTGTTGCTGGGATTGGGCGTCAGCGCCATCTCGGAAACGCCGACGTGCTTTCATCAGAATGAAAAAGCGTTTCCGGTGTATGAACGGCGCGTCCGTGGCGGCGAGATTCCCACGTTGCGCGGCCACCTGTTGAGTGCGGAAGACCAGGAGCTGCGCGAACAGATCTTGCAGTTTATGACCAAATTCAAAGTTCCTCTGACTGACAACCAGGCCGAAGATGCGCGCGAGTTTTTGCGATCAATGATCGACGACGGCCTGGTCGCGATTTCAAACGACACGCTTCAGCTGACAGAGAAGGGAACGCCGTTCCTGCGCAATGCCTGCATGTTCTTCGATCGACGGCTGCGCAGTCAGGAGCAGCGACCGCAGGTCTTTTCACAGGCGCTTTAGGAAATCTCCCTCTCCTTTTGGGAGAGGGCTGGGGTGAGGGTGCGAAGCTTACTGCCAGACCTGATGAGACTCCGCGAGGCTGAGCCTCGCATCGAATCAGGAGCTTTATCACAGTAAGCCCTGACCCTAACCCTCTCCTAATAGGAGAGGGGATTTTTCATGAATGAACCCATCACCGTAGTCGGCGCCGGTTTCTCAGGCTTAACCACCGCGTACTTCCTCACGAAACAAAGATTCAAGGTTCGCATTGTCGAGAATTCTGATCGGCCCGGCGGTTTGATTCATACCATTCGCACTGAGCATGGCCTGGTCGAAACTGCCGCAAACGGCCTGCTCGCCTCCGCTCGCCTCGAAGCAATGTGCGCTGACATCGGCGTGCCGCTCGTCATGACGCGACGCGAAGGCCGTCGTCGCTTCATCTATCGCGGGAAGCCAAAACAAGTGCCGCTGACACTCGGCGACATGCTGAGCCTTTCGGGCCGTGTCGCACTCAACCTTACTAAGTTTTCCCCCCGGCCTTTCGAGTCAATCGGCGATTGGAGCCGTCGCGTGTTGGGCCAGGGCGCGACCGATTATCTTTTGACGCCGGCTCTCGGCGGAATTTACGCCGGCGATCCCGATCGGCTGAGCGCGAGCCTCATCTTCGGCAAAGCAAAACTGCCCGATCATCTGAATACAACCAAGCCAGCGAAAGGGCGTTTGCACGGCACTGTCGCGCCGCCGAACGGCATGCAGCAATTGATCGATGGGCTGGTCGATTATCTGCAGAGAAACGGCGCGGAGTTCGCGCTCAAACATGAGGACGAGCCTGACGCAAATCGGCAAACGATTCTTTGTCTCTCTGCTAACGCGGCGTCTAAGTATCTCGAGGACCTTGCGCCCGATCTCGCTCAGGCGCTGAGCAGGATTGAGATGCTTTCACTCGCCACGGTCACCTGTTTCTATTCGCAGGATGCCGCAAAGCTTCAAGGATTTGGTTGTTTGTTTCCGCGGAGTGAGGGTTTTCGCGCGCGCGGTGCACTCTTCAATGATTTCATTTTTGAAGGACGAGGGCCGGCCCATGCAGAAACCTGGATCTTTGGCGGCGCTCTCGATCCCGACGTTGTCACTCTGAGTGATGACGAGTTGGCGCGGACGATTGCCGCTGAACGTGAGCGGTTTTACGGTCGCCGCGACCAACTTCTGGAACTGCGAGTCACACGCTGGCGAAACGTTCTGCCACATTACTCAATTGAACTGGAAAGGATTCTGACTATGCTGCCTCCGCCGCCGAAAAACATCGCACTCGTCGGCAACTATCTTGGTAGAATCGGTTTGGCTAAGATTCTTGAGCGCGCCGCTTTCGCAGCGGAGCAGATGGTACGCACGCCGCCTGCGTCCCAGGCAACTTCAGCCACGCTGAACCGCGTACCGAAATGAGCACTGGCGTTCTTCTGATCAACCTCGGCACACCCGACGCGCCCACTCCTGAGGCGGTCGGCCGTTACCTGCGCGAGTTCCTGATGGATCCTTTTGTGATCGACCTGCCGGCGCCAATACGCTGGTTTTTCGTGAACGTGATCATTGTCCCGCGACGCAAACATCAATCGGCCCAGGCGTACCAGAAGGTTCAATTGCCGGGAGGCTCGCCCTTGCTGATTCACACGCGCGCCCTCGCGCAACAAATTGCTCAGCGACTGCACGGCGAAGATTTCGTGGTTGAGTTCGGGATGCGCTACGGGAATCCTTCGATTAGATCGGCATTGAAAAATCTGAAGGCCCGCGGTGCGTCGCAGATCGTCGTGGCCCCGCTTTACCCGCAATACGCCGAATCGAGTTTCGAAACCGCCGTGGTCGAAACGAAGCGCGGCGCGCGCGAAATCGGCACTGAAGAGCAGCTCACGTTTGTGAAACCCTTCTACGACGATCCCGGTTTTATCAGCGCCTGGGCCGAACGTCTCCGCGCTGACCTCGACGTCGAGACTACGGACCACGTCGTCTTCAGCTTTCATAGCATCCCGGTTCGACATCTCACCAAATTTCACCAGGGCGCCGCTCGGCCTTCCGCTGAATGCTGCACCGAAGTTAACGCCGCCAATGAAAACTGCTATCGGGCGCAGTGCTTCGCGACTGCCCGCGCCATCTCGAACTATCTGCAGTTGGACAGCGCGGACTACACCGTTTCATTTCAATCGCGGCTGGGCCGCGCGGAATGGATCGGGCCTAACACAGTTGATGTGTTTGAGGATCTTGCGCGTCGCGGCCTGAAACGAATCGCCGTCGCATCTCCGTCATTCGTTTGCGATTGCCTCGAAACTGTGGAAGAGATTGGAATTC
>DATANL010000239.1:0-5504 GCA_036266295.1 Pyrinomonadaceae bacterium
TGGCGGGTGTCCGGATTCAGCGCGACATGGACGCTCAGGACGTCGCAGGCGGCGGCGACCTCCGCTGGCGACGCTTTCCATTGAATGCCGAGCAAGTCGGCTCGTTCGCGCGTGAGGGACGGGCTCCACGCCACCACCGGCATGCCGAAAGCTTTCGCGCGCGGGATCATCTCCTGCCCGATCTTGCCGACGCCGACCAAACCCAGCGTGCGGCCAAACAAACCACGCGCCTTCGAAAACTCCTTCTTGTTCCATTCACCGGCCCGCAGCGCGATCACACTATCGGCGATGCGCCGGTCGAGCGCGAGAATCAAAGCAAAGGCGAGCTCGGCGACCGCGATGGAATTTTTTCCCGGACAGTTGGAAACATAAATCCCGCGGCGCGACGCGGCGGCCACATCGATCGTGTTGTAGCCCGCACCGGCACGCACGATCAGTTTCAGCGGGCCGGCCGCGAGCATCGGATCGGTCACTTTCGTGCCGCGCACCACCAGCACATCCGGCTGTTCCTTGCGGATCGCTTCGACCAGCGCGTCGTCCTTCAAATCCGGCTGGAATGAGATTTCACAGCCGAGCGCCTGCAAACCGTCGCGGCCCGATTGTTCGAATTTGTCGGCAATAAGAATCTTCATGGTCCAGTTTTCAGCTCCCGGTTTTCAGTTTTAAGTTTTAATCAAATCGTTTCCGCACGCCCGCTTACTGAAAACTCAAAACTGAGAACTCAAAACTGATTTCACTCTTCCTGATCAAACATGCTGAGTAGATCGTCCGGCGACGCAGCCGGTGCTTTGACCAGCGCCAGATTCTCTTCCACATGGGCCACCTTGCTCATGCCGACGAGCGCCGTCGTCACGCCTGGGGCCGAGCGCACGAATTGAATGCCTGTCTGCGCGTCAGTCGCCAGCGAACCCAACGCATCGCGAATCGCTTCCGGCAACCCGCGCGCTGCCTGGCCTTGCAAAAGCGATCCGCTGGCGATCACGGTAATGCCGAAGGACTGCGCGGCCTCGACCGCACTCACATATTCATCGCCGAGCTTTTGATTCTGAAAGAACAGCGCTTCGGGAATCCCCAGGTTGACCGGCACTTGAATGAAACGAAAATGATGATCGTCGCCGGCCAATTCGCGCGCCAACTCAACCATCGCTTCCAGTGAATGATAGCCTTCCGAATCGGGTTCGGCGCGAAAGCCGTTCCAGGTGGCGACGCCGTAATACTTGACCCTTTTCTCAGTCACCGCCTGCTCAAGAAACTCAAACGCCGCGCGCAGCCGTTGCGTGAAAACATCTGAAGACACCGCTGACAACTGCGACTCCGGATTGTGCACGTAGTAAACGTCCACGCAATCGAGCTGCAGGTTGCGCAGCGACTGCTGCAACTGATTGTCGAGGTACGCCGGCGTCATGCAGTGCGAACCGCCGGCAATATCTCCCCAGGCCGCCAGGCCGGTATCGATGAAATTCTCTTCGATGTAGCCGCGCACGTCCCGCGGCGGCGCGCCGTCGAAAGGTAAATATCCGCCCTTCGTGCATACGACGATCTCTTCCCGGACGAAACCGCGTTGCTGAAGTTCGCCGATTGCCGCCCCGACTGATCGCTCGCTTCTTTGAAACCGATAGTTCGCGGCCGAGTCGATCACATTCGCGCCCAGTTCGACTGCGCGCACGACCGCTTCCGTGTAACTTCGATCAGTTTCTTCGTCGGCATTGCCCAGATAGGTCCCGATGCCGACCGAAGAGAGTTGCAGCTTTTGCGCTGCGCGAAAGTAATACGCAGCGGCGTTCTGAAAACGCGCGCGATATTTTTCCGTGCCCTGCGGTGAAGCGCAGCCTGACAATGGCATATGAAAATGTCCCGAATGATAAGGGTTTTATGACCTGAAGACTATACGTCCGACGGTGGGACACGGCAAGCAAGCCATCTTCGATTTGGCGCGATCGATGTGGTAGCTTTGCACAAACAAGTTTCGGAGTTGATTTGGCGGAAACCAACACAGCAGCATCGCGCGCGCGAAACTCATCGCTCGATATCGACGATGCAGACTTGCGCGCGCTCGCAAAAGCCTTCGCCGATTTGTCGACTGATTATTTCAGCAGCGTCGCGCAACGCCGCGTATTCACCACGGCCAGCGGCGCCGAGTTGCAAACTCGATTTGACGAGCCGCCGCCGCGCGATCACGCCACGCTCGAGTCACTCGTTGACGAGTGCCGCGAGATCATCGACGGCAGTCGTCATAACGGCCATCCGAGGTTCTTTGGTTACGTGGCTTCGCCGTCTACGCCGGTTGGAGCGTTTGCCGATCTGGTCGCCTCGTCCTTAAATGCCAGCGTCACTTCGTGGCGTTCGTCCCCGGCCGCGACGCAGATCGAGCAAACCGTCGTGCGTTGGCTCGGAGCGTTGATTGGGTACGATGAAGACGCGCAGGGGTTATTAACGAGCGGTGGATCGCTGGCCAACCTGACGGCGTTGTTGATTGCGCATCGCAGCCGGAGTCCCGGCTCAATCTCAGAAACTGGAATTCAAAACTCCGGGCCGCGCCTGACCATCTACGCGTCGGACCAGGTGCATTTCTCGATTATCAAAGCCGCAGACATTCTCGGTCTGGGCCACCAGAGCGTGCGGCTCATCCAGACAGATGATCGTTTCCGCGTCGATGCTGCGGCGTTGAGGGCCGCAATCGATCGTGATCGCGAGGAAGGATTGCAACCGTTTTGTGTCGTCGGCAGCGCGGGTACGGCCGCTACCGGGGCCGTCGATGCGCTGGATGAGTTGGGGGCCATCGCTCGCGATTACGATCTCTGGTTTCACGTCGACGGCGCCTACGGCGCGCCGGCCGCCATGATTGCCGAACAGAAGCAGAAGTTTGCCGGGATGGAAATGGCCGATTCGGTTTCGCTCGATCCGCACAAGTGGTTGTACACACCGGTCGATTGCGGCTGCCTGTTGTTTCGCGATGCGGCCACCGCCCGCAAAGCTTTTATGACCGAGGCCGACTATGTGAAGGTGCTCGAGTTTGCGAACCTCGAGAGCTTTGCCTTCTGGGACTACGGCATTGAATTATCGCGCCGCTTTCGCGCTTTGAAAGTTTGGCTGACGCTTAAGTATTACGGCGCGACCCGCCTTGCCGCCGCCATCGCGGACGACATCGCGATGGCCAATTACATGGCCGAATGTGTTCGTCGGGATGCGGAGTTTGAATTGTTGGCGCCGGTCCAACTGAGCATCTGCTGTTTCCGACATGTGCCGGCAAAGTTGCGCGCCGAACAGGAATCGGCGACTAACGACGACGATCGTCAGCGGGTCGAGTCCGAGATCAATCGACTGAACGAACAAATCATGTATCGAGTGCAACGCGGCGGCCAGGCCTATCTGTCGAACGCGATGCTGCGCGGAAAATTTGTCCTGCGCGCGTGCATCATTAATTTTCGGACGACGCCACGTGACATTGATCTAACTCTGGAAACCGTGCGTGAAGTCGCGCGGCAAATCGAATCTGAAAGCTGATATGGATCCGCAGCTTAATCACGAACTCGAATTCACCAATGCACTCGCGCGCGCGGCGGGGACGGTTTTGCTGCGTCATTACCACAGTCCGTTTCGCGTCGAGCAGAAGGTCAACGCGCTCCAGGAAATGGAGGAAGTGACCGCGGCCGATCGCGAAGCCAACGAGCTAATCGTCCACAGACTGAACGAAGAATTTCCCGACGACGGAATTCTGGCTGAGGAATCGCAGGACACAGACCTGCGGCTCGAGAAGGAGCGTGTCTGGGTCATCGATCCGATGGACGGCACCAAAAATTTTGTGCAGCGCGACGGAGACTTTGCGGTGCAGATTGGACTCGCAGTGAACGGTGAAAGCGTCCTCGGCGTCGTCTATCAACCGGTGCGCGACCTGCTTTATTACGCGGTGAAAGGTGGCGGCGCGTGGATCGAAGGAGCTAACCGGCAGGCCGAACGAATGACCGTATCGGCGAAAGTCGATCCGCACGAGATGATTCTGGCGTCGAGCCGTTCACATCGAAGTCCGCGCATGGAACGCGTCGTCAATTTGTTCGGCTTCAGGCAAGAGGTGCGGCGCGGATCGGTCGGCGTAAAGGTTGGATTGATCACGGAACAGCAAGCCGACCTTTATCTGCATCTTTCGCCCAGCACCAAGCAATGGGACACCTGCGCTCCCGAGATGATCCTCCACGAAGCCGGAGGCCGGCTGACCGATCTGTTTGGTGATCCGCTGCGTTATAACGGTGTACGTATCGACAATCGAAACGGCATCGTGGCAACGAATGGCGCAGCGCATGAAATGGTGATTGAGAAACTCCAGCCGTTGCTGAAAGAGTTTGGAAGAGTCGCGGTATAGGAGCGCAGGCATCCCTGCCTGCGGTCCACCGGCATCCTTGCCGGTGCTTTTATTGGCGGCGGGCAGGATGCCCGCGACCCGCACGCAAAGGATGTTTGCGCTCCAAAGGTCCTACAAAGCCTTCTTCAACATCGCAATCTGACCAGCATGATAGAGATCATGCTGAATCACGCCATGCAGCGTCACATACACCGTCGACTTGCCTGCGAGAATAGGTTCATTCAAACGCGATTCAGGCACGCGCGAGATGGCCTCGACCAATGATTGATGCCCGCGCTCAAGCGCCGCTTTGGCCTGATCCCATGCGGCTTCGCTCGCATCTTCGGCCGGCGGCCAATCCTCAGGTGAAGAGATCGGAACTTCCGCCGGGTCGCCTGCCAAACGCCGCCGCCCGACGTCTTCCCACACGGCGATGTGCTGCACGAGTTCCCAAATGCTGTGCGCGTTTCCGAGCGGCCGCGCGTGCGCTTGCGTCGCAGTCACACCGTGCAAAACTTCTTTCACCGATGGTCCGTGCCACGCGCCGCCTTCAAATGCTCGCTTCAGTTGATCCAGAATTCGATCGATTTCCATCATCTTGTCTCCTTGCTGTTCTTCGAAGCACATTAACCCATCCGCTTACGCAGATGGTACTGACCGGCACTTTTTGCCAAACTGTATCTGCGGCAGTTAGTCTTACCAATCAAACGCTTCGAATAATCAGGAGAACTCATGGCCACGATTCGTCCTTTCAATGCTCTGCGTCCCGCCGCAGAGCACGCGGCTGAAGTTGCCGCCGTGCCTTACGACGTAGTCAACACCGATGAGGCGCGCGCGCTCGCGTCCGGCAATCCGTTCAGCTTCCTGCACGTGTCGCGACCGGAAATCGATCTGCCTGCCGGCACGCCAATCTACAGCGACGAAGTCTACGCCAAGGCCGCTGACAATTTCGATGCCCTCAAACGAGAATGTCCGTTGCAAAGCGAAGAGACGCCGAGTCTCTATCTCTATCGATTGATCATGGGGAACCAGGAGCAGATTGGCGTGGTCGCGTGCTGCTCGGTCGATGAATACGATCAGGACATCGTTCGCAAACACGAGCGCACGCGCCGCGACAAAGAAGACGATCGCACGCGACACATCCTCGTGTTGCGCGCGCAGACTGGAC
>DATANL010000240.1:0-7559 GCA_036266295.1 Pyrinomonadaceae bacterium
CGGCGAACATCCACGCCCTCAGAGCGGGGACCGGGAACAGGAGTTTGCTCGCCCTGGCGCTCGTACTCTGGCCATTGATAACGGGCGTACCCGCATTTTTAGTCGCTTTCCTAATCGCTGTGCTGCTGGGATGGCTGAAAAAGGAAGCCCGCTCTGCCGCTTAGCAAACGGCCGCGTCGCCCATTCGAATGGATGCCGCTCCACCGAAACGAATTAACAATTCTTTACAAACAGGGGCATTGACACTGTCTTTGAGCGTCGTTAGAATTCCGGCTGTCCAGACTTTTGTATCGAGGAGCAGACAATGACATTAGTAAAGATCATCGTCATCACCGTCGTCATCATCCTCAGCATCCTCTTCTTCGGGCGTTTCCTGTTTTAGTTACGCGCGCGGCGGTTGTAATTTCCCGCCGATACCTAACAACAATCCATTGGCGTGTCAGAACCGGGAGTGTCAGAACCGGGAGCGGTAGCGACCGGATCAAGTAGCCCTCCTGACGAAAGCTCGTCTCCCGTCTATCCCAGGTTTATCTTGATCCGGTCGCTACCACTCTCGGTTCTGACACTCTCGCGCGCGGTTTCGTGGGGGCTGGGACTTGGCTTAATATTGGTCGCTCACAAGACACTATGACGGATCAAAATAATCCAGGTCTGCGAAAAATCCGCCGCGCCTTGATAAGCGTTTCGGACAAGACGGGCATCGTCGACTTCGCTTGCGAACTAAAGGCCTTTGCGGTCGAGATTATCAGTACCGGCGGCACCGCTAAGACGTTGCGCGAGGCCGGCATCGAAGTCACCGACGTGTCACAGGTCACCGGCTTTCCCGAGATGATGGACGGCCGCGTCAAGACTTTGCATCCGAAGATTCACGGCGGCCTGCTTGGTGTGCGCGACAATCCGGCACACGTCGAGGCGATGCGCGAACACTCGATCGAGCCGATCGATATGGTCGTCGTCAATCTTTATCCATTCGAACAGACGGTGATGGGGGGCGCCACGATGGATGAAGCGATTGAACAGATAGACATCGGCGGCCCGGCGATGATTCGGTCGGCGGCGAAGAATTTTCGCGACGTCGCCGTGATCGTTTCAAACCACCATCTGCCGGCAATCGCCGAGGAACTGAAGAGCCACGACGGCGCGTTGAGCGAAACCACGCGTCTGAAGCTGGCGCGTTACGCATTCAGTCTCACGGCCTCGTACGACATGGGCATCGCCGGACATCTCAGCAAGCCCTTGCTCGAGATTGGCGATCTGCGAAATCAGCGAATGGGAACTGGAATCGGTTTTGCCGGGGGCGGTGTCGGCGGGTCGAGTTTCAACCGCATTTTCGCGCAACGCGCCGCACAACAGATGAAAGGGCTGGTTGATCGGGCCGTCCTGATGCTGACAAAGAAGCAGGTGCTTCGGTATGGCGAGAACCCGCATCAGAAAGCCGCTGTCTATGACGTTGGTTGCGAGGGCGGCGTGGCAAATGCGGAAGTACTCTCGGGCAAGGAGATGTCTTTCAACAACTACGTCGACGCTGATGCGGCGTGGCAACTGGTCTGCGATTTCGACGAACTGGCTTGCGCCATAATCAAACATACAAACCCCGCCGGTGTCGCCGTTTCGGCGAATGCCGAAGACGCCTACCGGCGCGCGCTGGCCTGTGATCCGGTCTCCGCGTTTGGCGGGATTGTGGCTTTCAATGCCACGGTTGATGAAGCCGCCGCCCGGGCAGTCATCGAAATTTTCACAGAGGTAATCATCGCTCCCGATTATCAGGACGCTGCGATTGACATTCTCAAAACGAAGAAGAATCTTCGCGTGTTAAAGACCGCGAAGCGCAAATCTGAAGAAGGCATGGACTACAAGCAGATTTCGGGTGGCGTCCTGGTTCAGACGCGGGACTCGCATCGGCTGACACGTGACCAACTGAAAGTCGCAACCAGCCGAACGCCCAGCGAACCGGAAATCCAAGATTTGTTATTTGCCTGGACCGTCTGCAAACATACGAAGTCGAATGCGATCGTCTACGCGCGCGACCGACAGACCGTCGGCGTCGGCGCCGGGCAGATGTCGCGGGTGGACTCAGTCAAGATTGCGGCCATGCGTGCGCAACTTCCGATTGAAGGCGCAGTCATGGCCTCTGATGCTTTCTTTCCGTTTCGCGACGGTCTTGACGTGGCTGCGAAGCAAGGCATCGTCGCGGTGATTCAACCCGGCGGTTCCGTCCGTGACGAGGAAGTAATCGCAGCCGCTGATGAACATAACATCGCGATGGTGTTTACGGACGTGAGGCATTTCAAACATTAACCTGTTTGGAGCGCGGGCGTCCTGCCCGCAATGCTTGCCGAGCAACCTCCGTTCGTTCGCGCTTCGCGCTCAGGCGGGCAAGGATGCCCGCGCTCCCATTAGCCGGCGCTTGCTCTTTCAGCCGTATTTCCCTAATACTTCCCGCGTTTACGGGAGGACATTCAATGAAACTGTTCATTTATTTGAGCATCGCCCTGATGTTGATGAGCGTCACCATCGCGGCTCAGAAGCAAAAGCCAAAGCCGTGCGAAGACGCCCCATCCCAGGCCGACATGAACATCTGCTGGGGGAACGAATACAAGAAGGCTGATGCCTCACTGAATAAAACGTACCAGCAACTGGCGGCGATGCTGGATGACGAACAGAAGACCCAATTGAAAAGCGCCGAGACTGCCTGGCTTAAGTATCGTGACACCAACTGCGAATTCGTGGCGGACCAGTACAAAGGCGGCTCTATTCGTCCGATGATTGCCGCGATTTGTCTCGCCGATGTCACCAACAACCGCACCACGGAACTAAAGAACCAAATCAAAGACAGGAATCAATAGACGAGATGCTAGAGAACAAACAAGGAATTATTTTCGGCGTGGCGAACAAGCGCTCGATTGCCTGGGCCACCGCGCAGGCGCTGCACCGCGCAGGCGCGCGAATGGCGTTTGCTTATCAGGGCGAACGCTTGAAAGAGAACGTCGAACGGCTGACCGCGGACGAGATGCCGAACTCGCTACTGCTTCCGTGCGACGTCACCAACCAGCAGGACGTTGACGAAGTGTTCAAGCGACTGGCAACGCATTTCGGCCGCCTCGACTTTCTGATTCACAGCATCGCCTTTGCGCCGCGTGAAGCCCTGGAAGGCGAATACATGAAGGTCGAACGCGATGGCTTTCTCTCCGCGCTCGAAGTCAGCGCTTATTCGCTGACGCAACTCGCTCGGGCTGCGGCGCCATTGATGACTGAAGGCGGCAGCATCGTTACCATGACGTTTCACGGCGCCGAGAAGGTCTATCAAGGGTACAACGTGATGGGCGTCGCGAAGGCCGCGCTCCAATCAAGCGTGCGCTACCTCGCTAGCGATCTCGGTCCAAAGAACATTCGCGTAAACGCGATCAGCGCCGGCCCGATTCAAACGCTGGCGGCCCGCGGTGTTTCCGGCCTGAGCACGATGTTGAAGGTTCACGCCGAGCGGGCCCCGCTGAAACGAAACGTCGAGCCGCGCGAAGTTGGCGACACGGCATTGTTTCTCTGTAGCTCGCTGTCGTCGGGAATCACCGGCGAAACCCTGTTCGTCGATTGCGGCTATAACATCATGGGAATTTAGTAGCACAGACTTCAGTCTGTATGTCTCTTCATAATCTCAAATCACAGACTGAAGTCTGTGCCACCTTCATGAAGCACGAGGACTACTACAAGAAGCACAAGGGCGGCACTCAGGACGAGCGCTTGCTCGAGACGCCTGAGCCGGGCGGCGAGTTTTTGCACACCGACACCTGGCGCGTCTTTCGCATCATGGGCGAATTTGTCCAGGGTTTTGAAGAGCTTGCACATGTCACGAACGGCGTCGCGGTTTTCGGCTCAGCGCGCACGCTTGCTGATCATCCCGAATATAAAGCGGCGCAGGAGACGGGAGCATTGCTCGCACGCGCTGGTTATTCAGTGATCACCGGCGGTGGACCCGGCATCATGGAGGCTGCCAATCGTGGCGCGTTCGAAGCCGGGGGCGCTTCGGTCGGCTGTAACATCGAGTTGCCTCACGAACAATTTTCAAACGCGTACCTGACCACCTCAATAAAGTTCCGATACTTCTTTGTGCGCAAGATGATGTTCGTAAAGTACAGCGACGCTTTCATCATCTTCCCCGGCGGCTTCGGCACGCTGGATGAATTATTTGAAGCGCTGACGCTGATTCAGACGCACAAGATCCACAACTTTCCGGTCATCCTGTTTGGTTCGGGCTATTGGAATGAGATGCTGACCTGGCTGCGAGGCCCGGTGTTTGCCGAAGGCAAGATCGTGGAAGAAGATTTTCGCCGGCTCCACGTGACCGATTCACCGGCCGAGGTTGTAGAAATTATCCGAGCTTACGAAGCGTCACAGACATCAAACAACCAATCTAAATAAGACTTGGATCCGCAGACAATCGGCAGCGCGATGATTTCAGGCGTCTCGTAACTGTGAATCGCGCGCACCTGTCGTTCCAGCTCCGCAAAATTGCTTTGCGTCGTCTTCGCGAGGATGAGTATTTCTGATTCACGCTGCACCTCGCCCTGCCAGACGTAGATCGATTGGATTGGCGGAAGCACTTGCACACACGCGGCCAGCTTTTGACTGACGAGCATCTCGCCGATGCGCGACGCTTCTTCGGCTGAGGCTGCGGTCATCATCACAACGATGGGTTCGGATGACGCGGGCATTTGCTTAGAGTAGCACGCAAACAAAAAGCGGGCAGGCGCCCGCTTCCAAAAACCAAAACCGGATCAAATGTTATTCGGCGTCTTCGTCGTCTTCTTCCTCGTCGCCGGATGAGCCAGTCAGCGGCGAAGTATCGTCACCGAAGAAGGCGGCGTACAACTCGCGGCCGCGATCCAGGTCGCGCTCATCCACCAGCACGGCAACACCGGGCGAGACGGCTGAAAATACCGGCGAGAAGGCATCGTTAGCTCCGGATTGGACCGCCGCGCGAACTCCGTTCTGCCGCAACAGATCGGCCACCATCTCACCCTCAGCCGGCGATGACAGTGTATGCAACGTGACGAAACGCGCGGCGCTGTCGTCGGACGCAGTCTCAGGTGCCAATCGCTCGACCAGCTCGACATCGTCGTCGGGACAACGGGTAACCCCGGGATTGTATTCAGATTCGCAAACAGGACAGAACATGCTTCAAAGTGTAACGCAAGATGTTATCTGGCGCGATGCGAGACCACGTACGACGCGATATCCAAGTTAACAACTTGCGCGACTAGGCACTCGCCACTGCCCTTTCAAATGGGATCTCTTCAAAGTTCGTAAAGCGCTTGAAGTCACGAAAACGTTGGTTGATTTCATCGTGCGTTAGTCGACGCACACGTTCGGTGCCGAACTCCTCCACGTTGAATGAGGCCATTACCGAGCCGAAGATCATTGCGCGTCGCAGCGCTCCGGCGTCGAGCTTGTCCTGACTCGCGAGATATCCCATCAAACCGCCGGCAAAGGTATCTCCCGCGCCGGTCGGATCGAACACCGATTCGAGCGGATACGCGGGAATCGCGAAGTACTCGTCCCGGGTGAACATCGCCGCGCCATACTCGCCACGCTTGACGATTAAAGTCTGCGGCCCCCACGAGAGAATCTTGCGCGCAGCCTTTATCAAATTCGGTTCTTCGGCGATTTGCCGAGCTTCAGCGTCGTTAACGATCAGGAGATCAACCACCTCTATGGTCTTTTGCAGCGACTCACGGGTTGTGTCGATCCAAAGATTCATCGTATCGAGCGCCACCAGTTCCGCGTCCGGAACCTGTTCGCGCACGCCGCGTTGCAAATCGGGTTGAATGTTGCCGAGAAATACCAGCCGCGATTTCTTCGAGCTTTCCGACAGTTTCGGCTCGAAGCCGGCGAACACGTTCAGGTGAGTATCAAGCGTGTGCGCCACGTTCAGGTCATATTCGTAGCGGCCGAACCAGCGAAAGGTCTTGCCGTCGGGAACAACTTCGAGGTCGGTCGTATCAATCTTGTGCTCGGCAAATACGGCCCGCTCTTCAGCGCCAAAGTCACCGCCCACGACCGCGACAATACGAACATCAGTAAAAAAGCTCGCCGAGATCGAAAAGTGCGACGCTGAGCCGCCCAACATCTTTTCGCGTTTTCCAAACGGCGTTTCGACGGCATCGAACGCGACTGAACCAACAACCAGTAGAGACATAATTTAAGTTTTGAATTTCGAGTTTTGAATTTGGAATTGTTAGAGCGTGTTTCTTGCAGCTTAGTGGTTACTTCGCTTGTTATTGCTTTTCGTTTTCTGCGCCGCGGTTTCAGGAGGAGCATTATTCGGTTTCGGCTTTGCTCCCCCAAGCGATTTCAAGTTGGCCAGCGCGTCTTCCCTGAACTTGCTCTGCGGATAATCGTTGACCAACTGCGAGAGGTAATCGCGCGCCTTGTCGCGGAACTCCTGCGGTGTAAGCGTGGTCTTCTTTTCGCCTTCGCGGATCACGTACTGGTCCGGCTTCTGCTTTCCCTTCGCCTCCGAAAGGTTCAGGCTACTGGCGCCGGCCATAAACAGGATCTCGTCAATTTTTGAGAACGCCGGATTTCCCGCGAGGACCTCTTCGCATCGTTCCAGCGAAGCCACGTATGCCTTTCGCAGCTTGAAGTACTGCCTCGCTACTTCCAGATTGTGCAACGAGTCCTGCTCCATGTCCGGATCGCGCGCCACCTCCGGGCCCTTTTTCGCGCCGCCTTGCGCCGATGCGTTCGCCGCCGTCAGCAACAAAATTCCGGTCACCACCACCGTGCCCAAAAATCGCTTGTTCATTTCTTTACCTCGAATCAGCGAACCGATCTAGTTTCTGTACTTACCAATGATGGCGTCGAGCCGACGCGCGGTTGCTTCCGGCCATTGATTCGGCGCGGTGAAAATCGCGTTCTTCAGCGCCGAACCGCACGTGCACGACCGCGGACTATGGCGCAGAGACTTCACCGCGTTCTTCATAATCAACTGCGCGTTCCGCACGTTCTTGTTGAGATATTCGATGATGGCCTCGACCGTCACGGCGTCGTGGCCCGGATGCCAACAGTCGTAGTCAGTCACCAAGGCCAGCGTGGCGTAACAAATCTCCGCCTCACGCGCGAGCTTGGCCTCCTGCAAGTTCGTCATCCCGATTATATCCATGCCCCACGAGCGGTACACATTCGATTCCGCTACGGTGGAAAACGCCGGGCCTTCCATGCACAGGTACGTGCCGCCGCGATGAACGTTTACTGCAACGGTCCGGCACGATTCCTCCAACACATCGCCCAGAGGTTCGCAGACCGGATGGGCGAAAGCGACGTGCGCGACAATACCGTCGCCAAAGAACGTCGATTCATGGGCGCGCGCGCGTGTGCGATCGAAAAACTGATTTGGAATGACCATGTCCGTCGGGGCGTACCGCTCTTGCAATGAACCCACCGCCGACGCCGAGAGAATGCGCTCGACCCCCAATAACTTCATGCCGTAGATGTTCGCGCGAAACGGCAGCTCGCTCGGCGTGAACCGATGGCCACGGCCATGTCGCGGGAGGAACGCGACC
>DATANL010000241.1:0-3380 GCA_036266295.1 Pyrinomonadaceae bacterium
AGCAGCTGGTGATTGGGGCGATGAAGAGGACTCATCGATGGCTCACTAAATCTAAGAACTATCACTCGTTGAATCCGCTCTCCGCGTATGGACATAAACAAGCTCTATTTGGAATCATTCAAGGTGCATATTTCCGAGACCTGCGTGAAGAAAGCGCTCGCTTTGTTGTCTCGCAGGAATTAGACGGAATAGCTGTTGGGGGTGAAACCATCGGATATGACATGGCGAAGACCAGGCAAGTTTTGGAATGGATTATGCCGCTTATTCCGAAAACCAAACCTCGATACTCGATGGGAGTTGGATCTCATCCGCAGGATTTGATTGACGTTGTCGCCGCTGGCGTTGACATGTTTGATTGCGTAGCGCCCACGCGTAATGCGCGGCATGGCAGTGTGTTTTGCGGCACTATTGTTCGGAAGAACGGATGGGTTTCGTTCGAAAGTGAGCACAAGTCTGGAAGACTCAATCTTAAGAATCGCGAATACGCATCTGATACTCGTCCTATTATGGAAGATTGTAATTGCATAACGTGCTCACGGCATTCAAGAGCCTATCTACAATATTTGCTAAAGAGTCAGTCATTCGATTATTACACGCTGGCCAGCATTCACAATGTAGAGGTGATGCAAGAGGTCTGTCGGGCAATGCGGAACTGCATTCTTAATTAAACGGACTAAACATGGAGACGAGATTCTTCCCGTGATCCAAAGTATCGATTCTGTTCTCCGCAGAACGCATGCTGTCTTTTGATGAATAAGCGCAGTACTAACTTATGATTCTGCCAGGACGCGAGCATAGATTTCGGTATCGACATTTCCGCCCGTAAGGATCGCACCGACTTTTTTCCCGTTTACGGCTTCACGCTCCTGAAGCACCGCCGCCAGCGATGCCGCGCCCGCTCCCTCTGCCACGTTGTGAGTACGCCGAAAGTAAGTGCGCATTGCGGCTTCGATAGCTTCATCGTCTACTTCGACGATCCGTTCGATCTGATCGCGGACCAACTCAAACGCCCCGGGGTGGGGATAAGCGATGGCGGCGCCGTCCGCGATTCGAGTCTGCGGCGGAATCTCAACGATCTTTCCCTGCTCCATCGAGCGCGCATACGAAGGCGCCTGAGCTGACACGACTCCAATAATTTTCGTCTTCAGTCCCAGCGCATTGCGCGCGGCCGCCAAACCACATGCTCCGGAACCCCAGCCGATAGCGATGTAGACAACATCCAAATCCGGCACCGCTGAAAACAACTCGAGCCCATAGGTGGCGACGCCGGTCACCAGCAACGGATCAAACGCAGAAACTCGAAACAGACTACGCTCGGCCGATAATTGCTCCGCATGATGATCGGCATCATGGAAAGTTTGGCCGTGCTCAATCACCTCGGCACCGAGCGAGCGCATAGCCTCATTCTTTTCGCGGCTGTTGCCGTGGGGAACCACGATCACTGCTTTCAATCCCAGCTGACCCGCAGCGAAAGCGATCGACTGCCCGTGATTTCCGCGCGTGGCTGTGATGACTCCCGTGACCTCGGGATGTTCACGGCGTAACCAGTCCAGGTAGACGAGTCCGCCGCGCATCTTAAACGACCCGGTTGGAGTATGGTTCTCGTGCTTAATCCACAACTCGCAGCCTGCTTCACGGCCCAAACCCGGCCAGCGAAACTGGGGCGTTGCCGGCATATAACGACTGATCAATTCCTGAGCTGCCTGTAATTCTGAAAGATTCGGAAGTTTCGACTCGCTCATAGCGATGAGAACTATACTACGCTTTGTCGGTCGCCAGCAGTCTTGACGTGAGATTTCACATCACGCAAATTCGTTTGTGATATAAGTCGCTTCCCGTAAGACTCAAACTCTGGACAGCGATCAAGCGCGGACGTGACTAACACAGGCGATCGCGCGGGTGATGAGGTGGTCCAGTTGTATGTGAGTCATCTCAACGCATCAGTTCCCGTGCCGATCCGATCGCTCGCCGGCATGCAGCGCATCTTTCTTAAGCCAAGGGAAAAGCGGACGGTTACCTTCATGCTCTCGCCGGAACAGATGTCAGTGATTGATGACAAAGGCGGGCGCCTCATCGAGCCCGGTGAATTCCTGATCAGCGTAGGCGGCAAGCAGCCCGGTTTTTTTGGTTACGCGGACGCAAGGAGCAGCGGGCACTGTCACCACATGCTTTTCTGTTAGCGGAAAGTTGTTCGTGAGATAGGACACGGGAGCGCACGCATCCTTGCGTGCGGGTCGCGGGCATCCTGCCCGCAATCACCGGAAATACCGACCGGCAGGATGCCGGTGGTCCGCAGGCAAGGATGCCTGCGCTCCGTTCCTGCGCTCCGAGTTACCTGGCCCACATTCGTTTCAGGCGATCTTCAAGAAAGTGGAACGGGACATAATCCGCTGAACGGCCTGAGCGGCGTAGCTCCTCGACCATGCGCAACGCACCCTCGGCGTTGAAGCTGTGGACCATGATCGTGGCTGCGCGTTGAAGTTCCGGCCGCGAAGCGAGGAAGGCGGCGATCGCGTAGCCCGTCCGCTCGTCGTCAGTCGTCTCGGAGTGGTAATGCTCCGGGATCAGATCGTGATCGAGAAAAATCGAATCGTAGACGTTCGCTTCAAGTAACTGCTTTGCTTCGTCGATGTCGCAGGAAATGTGAAGCGTGTCTCCTTTGAAGCGTTTTTCGAACCAGGCGCAACGTCGCTCGTCGTCTTCCAGCACGAAGATGCGAATCGGAGCGCGGCCAGGATCTGAAGGTGCGAAACCGAGTTTTTCTTTCAGTCTTTCAAATAAGCTCATGCAGGCGACAAAAGTGTGTTCTAAATCAACGTTCGTATTTCAAGAGTAATCCGCTGCTGCCGACAGCCCAACCGTTTTTCTTATCGATATACAGCGCGTAAAGATTCTGCTTCGTACCGCTTTGTTGTTCGATCCAGGTTTGGCCACCGTCGCCTGAGCGCAGGATGACGCCGCCGCGCCCGACGCTCCACCCTTCTTCGTCGCTAACGAATTGGACGCTCAACAAAGTGGCGCGCGCCGGCGAATCGACTTTAGTCCAGGTGGCGCCGCCGTTTTGAGTGCGCAGGATCGCGCCGCGCTCGCCAACGGCCCAACCAATTTTTGCGTTGCGAAAATCGACATGGAACAAAGTCGCGGTGGTTCCCGACTCCTGTTTGGTCCAGGTCTCGCCTTCGTCCTCGGTATGCAGAATCGCGCCTCCGGCACCGACAATCCACGCGCGCCGGTCGTCAACCACGTCGATGTGAATCAGCTCTCGTCGTGCCGGCGCGCGTAAAACCTGCCAGGTCCCGCCGCTGTCGCGGGTCACCGCGAGGATGCTGTCGGTAACTGTATCGCCGCGGCTGACTGAGCCGACCACCCATCCGCGCTTC
>DATANL010000242.1:0-5663 GCA_036266295.1 Pyrinomonadaceae bacterium
GTGCGTCACGCACGCTTTGGCCACGCAGATCCGGCATTAAGGCGCCGCGGTTCGTGGCCATCGCAAAAACAACTTCCCTGGTACTGCCGGCGAAGCTCTTCGAAGTCACCTGCGGCAATGTCTCCTGCCGCCGTTCGACCTGCGCGGCCTGTTCCTGCATTTGCTGGGGCGATGGTTTTGATTGCTGGGCAATCAACGACGGCAGCGGTTTGGTCTCGATATCCGGCTCCACGTTGAGCTCAGGCAAAACCTGTTCGGCGATTTCACGGAAGACCGGCGCCGCGACATCTCCGCCGTGATAAGCACCCTCCGGCTCGTCGATCACGACGATGATAACGACGGCGGGATTGCTAACCGGCGCGAACCCGACGAATGAACCAATGTATTTCGTCGCAGAGTACGCATGCGTCTTCGGATCGATTTTCTGCGCCGTGCCTGTCTTGCCGGCCGCGGTGTAACCTTCGAGCTGGGCCTTGCGGGCAGTGCCATGTAGTGTGACCCCTTCCATCATTGTGCGCAGCGCCGCGCACGTCTCCGCTTTCAATGCCGGCCGCGCATCGATCTTCGCCTGAAACGTGACGCCGCCATCGGGATTACGTAATTCACGGACGATGTGCGGCTTGATCCAACTTCCGTTGTTGGCCAGGACCGAATACGCCGCGGCCATCTGCAAAGGTGTGACGGCAACTTCCTGCCCGATCGCCAGCGATCCCATCGAAGCCGGCTGCCAACGCGCGACCGGCCGCAGAATACCGGCCGACTCGCCGGCGAGATCGATTCCCGTGCGCGATCCAAATCCGAGCCGCTTCATAAAGTCGTACATCGAATCGTTGCCGACCATCAGCCCAAGTTTGATCGCGCCGACGTTGCTCGACTTGGCCAGCGCATCAGCAATAGTCAACACGCCGTAGGGATGACCGTCGTGAACCAAACGGCCGTTGACGGTGATTGAACCGTTTTGACAATCGATCTTGTCGTCGGGCGTGACCAGGCCTTTCTCGATCGCGGCCGAGTAAGCGACGATTTTGAAGGTCGAGCCTGGCTCGTAAGTATTTTGCAGCGCACCGTTGGTACGCGTCTCAGGCGAATCAGCCGCAGGTTGATTGGGATTGAAGGTCGGCGCGTTCGCCAGCGCGAGAATTTCGCCGGTGCGAGGATCCATGACGATGGCACTGCCAGATTTCGCGTGCGCGCGCTGGACCGCTTCGGTCAAGGCCTGCTCGGTCCGATATTGAATCAACTGATCGATCGTGAGGACGATTGTCTGACCCGGACGTGGCTGCACCTCATAGCTTTCGAAGCTGCGCTGGGCCCGATCATGCTCGAGAAAAACCTTGCCGGCTTCGCCGCGGATCTTCTCGTTGTAATACTGCTCGACGCCGGCCAGTCCAATTTCGTCCGTCCCCACAAAGCCGAGCACGTGGGCCGCCAGAGCGTCGTTCGGGTAATAACGCTTCGGCTCTTTGCGCGAGTAAACGCCATCCAGCTCGAGAGCGTCGAGCTTCGTGGCCCGCTCCATTTCCAAACGACGAACCAGCCAGATGAATTTCTTGTTTGCGTCCTGCGCCTCGTTGAATTTCTTTACCAGCTCGGCCCGATCGATGCCGGTGATCGCGGCGATCTTCCGCGCCGTCTCTTCGACGTTCTTAACTTCGCTGGGATCGCTGTAGAACGATTCGGTGTCGAGACTGCGCGCCAGCTCGCGTCCCTGTCGATCAAGGACCTGGCCGCGCGTCGGTGCGGTTTCAATGGAACTGAATTGTTGATTGCGGGCACGCGAGGCGAGTTCGTCATGCCTTTGCACCTGCAGTTGGACCAGCCGGCCGCCAATCACCAGCATCCAGGCCACCAGCCCGATCGCCACAAACAGTATTCGGCGGTGCGCCCTTGGCGCACCCGGCGCATCGTTCCGACTAGCACGACGGGGCATTGAACTCTCCCACGGGTGAAGGCCTCACCGGCCGCGGTTATCCACGCGCGGCGGCTGGCTCTTTTGGATTGGGGGCGCTTTTGATGCGGGTTTCTTTTCCTCAGGTGACTTTGAATCGCGCGTCTCCGCGGGTCGCCTGAGGGGATCAAGCTGTGCAGCTTGCATCGGCTGCATTCCCAATTGACGCGCGGCTTGCTCTAAACGAGCCGGACTGGCGACAACTTCTTTCTGCACGGCCAGACGGCGCTGCTCTTCCTTCGCATCCGTCAGCGTGTTGCGCAGCTTCTCGGTTTCGTATCCCAGTCTCAAAGCCGCGAAATGTTGATGGCCGGCGTAGAGAAAACCGATTGCCAGGATCGCCGCCGCCGCCAGCAAAGACGAGAAGCGCTTCAGCGCGCCGCGATCAGGCTCTTTAACCACGATCGGCGCGTTGCGATGTCTTGAAGGAACTCTGCGCATAAGTTTGAGATTAAATCCTGACGGCGCCTCTCAGTTTCGCGCTGCGGCTGCGCGGGTTCTCATCGATCTCTGTCTCGGACGGCACGATGGCCCGGCGAGTTAGAATCTCGACCCGCTTGGTCGCGCCGCAGATGCATTTCGGCAAACGCGGCGGACACTGACACTTCCCGGAAAGCTTCTGAAGCGTCCGCTTGATAATCCTGTCTTCAAGCGAATGGAAACTGATGATTGCCAGACGCCCTGCTTGTTCTAAGTGGTCAACCGCATCGAACTGGAAACGATCGAGGTTTTCGAGTTCGGCGTTGACCGCGATCCGCAACGCTTGAAACGTGCGAGTGGCGGGATGGATCCTCCGTTTATTTCCTTTACCAACTGCGCGCTCGATGACATTTGCGAGGTCTGTCGTCGTCGCTACCGGCTGTCCGCGTTCACGTCGTTGCACGATCGCTCGAGCAATTCGTCGCGAGCGCGGCTCTTCACCGTATTCAAAAATCAGATTTGCAATTTGTACTTCAGAAAGACGACCGAGCAGCTCTGCCGCGGTTTCGCCATTCGACACATCCATGCGCATGTCGAGCGGCGCTTCATGCCGGAAACTGAACCCACGTCCCGGCGAGTCCAGCTGCAACGACGAAACACCGAGATCGGCAAGGACACCGTGCACTTGCCTGACTTTCGCTGTCGCGAGGACCCGCGTAAGTTCACGAAAGTCAGCATGCACAGCCGAAAAGCGCGAGCCGTAAAGCGCCAATCGCTGTCTTGCCAACTCGAGAGCTTCTTCGTCGCGATCGATTCCCAACACTTGCGCGTCGGATGATGCTTGCAAAATTGCTTCGCTATGCCCGCCCAGGCCTACCGTGCAATCGACAAACAATCCGCCGCGCTCTGCCGCGAGCAACTCGATCGTCTCTCGAAGTAACACGGGGCGATGAGCCAGCGCGCCCCTGCCCCCCAAAGGCTTCGCCATCAACACCGCCCCGCGATCTCGTTCAAAGAACTGTGAATTGGTGATAGGTGAAAAGTAATGGGTGATAAACGAAAACCGCTTCGACTGTGCCTCTTACTTATCACCTATCGCCATTCACCATCCTCAAATTCCTAGTCGCGCAATCGCCGCTTCGTCCTCTTCGGTATAAGCATCCGAGAGCAGGCGCTGCTGGAATCGATCCAGCTCCCAAACTTCCAGGTAACTCAAATATCCGAGCACCGCTACGTCGCCTACGACCTGCGCGCTCTTTCTCAGCAGCGGATGAATGAGCACGCGTCCCTGCGTGTCCATCGTCGACTGCTGACCGTAGTAGTTCGTCCTGTCAAGGAACTTGCGCCGGGCCGGGTCCATCGAGGGCAAGAGAGACAATCTCTGTTCGATGGCTTCCCATTCGGGCATCGGGTAGATGCGCACGCATTCACCCGTGAGGCTCGTCAGGTAAAGCATCGAGCCGTACTTCTCTTCAACGTAACGGCGGAACAGGCCCGGCACCTTGAGCCGGCCCTTGGAATCGATTCGTGCCGTGTAGTTCCCTCGAAGCACCTTGTTTGATTCCGGAGACGAGTGGGGACGATTCTGCGATTCGCCGTTGCCTTGAGCTTCGTTCGTGTCGCTTGTCCCACCTCACTCCACTTCGCTCCACCGGCGCATAGTACGCTTGGATCAAGGGGCTGTCAATAGTTTTTATTGATTTTTTCGGTGGGACTCGAGGGAGCGTTCGCCTTTCGAGTGGCCCGGAGTGGAGTGGCGGTCAGAATCCCCGCGAACTGCACATCGCGCAATGATCGCAGGGCTTACCGCTGGGATCGACCGAGCACTGTTTTTCGGTCTCGAAAAACTCGACCAGCTCGGACACGGCGGCTTCTTCGATGCCGAATCTTTCCTGGCTCGGATGATCGGCTGTGTGCGGGCTCGCCTGGCCGGCGCGTGCGAAAGGAGCGAGCCATGGTGACTGCGCTACCTGGGGAACAAAGGTCGAATGTGACTCGCGCTGAATTGGTTGTGGTTCGGTTGGCGAGCCAATCGAGGACTGCGTCCGTGCGGGCGGAGTTTGGGCGATGAAATCGATCACACGAGCGCGAGGTCTTTCGGAAATTTGTGCGGCGCCGTTAGCGGCAGATGACGAAGGTTCCCGAGTCGCGGAGTTTCCAGCCAGACGACGCGCGATGCGTTCTGCAATTAATCGTGCTGGATCTTGATTGCCGCTCATTCTTTCTTATCCGCGACCGTTTAGACGCCGGACTTGTCCGGCGCGACCGTCGGCACAAGTGCCGAATCTAAACAGCTCTATTGGTTGAGGTCGTCCAGAAGATCGATGCGATCGACGACGCCGACGATGGCTGAATCGATCGCGGCCCCGGCTTTTCCGGTCGCGCTGGTTGACGCGCTCCAGCCTTCCTGGACAATTAATACCGTGTCACCTGCTCCGGCATCGACCGAATCGAGCGCCAGAATGGTAGTCCCGGTCGGGTCGCCTTCGGGATTAATAGTCTCGCACAACATCACGCGCGCATTTTCATAGCGATGATTTTTTTTGGTGGCGACGATGTTGCCGAGGACCTTGGCGAGAAGCATTTGATTTTAAAACCGGAGCTTAGAGCTTAGAGCTTAGAGCTTAGAGCTTAGTTTCCAATGTCAAAAGTCTAAGCTCTAAATTCTAAGCTCTAATCACTGACAACAAACGTGACTTTCCGAATCGACTATTCCAACGATCGTGCAATCAGTCGGCGTGTCTTCGCGTTTGAAAGGAAAGCTCGCTTCCTTTCCCCGGCACCAGAAAACCAATTCGCCGACGCCGGCGCCGGCGGCATCCACCGCTACCAAAGGCTTTCCCTGAGGCTCCAAATTCTTGTTGAGGGATTGAACGACGAGCAAAGTCCGGTTCCGCAGTGAATCGTTCTTCACCGTGGCGACAACTGTTCCGATAACCCGTGCGAGCTGCATAAGAAATCAGTCTGGAGTCTGGAGTCTGAAGTCTGGAGTTCGAAGCCTTAAACTGGGGCTTCATCATTTTTCGACTCCAGACTCTAAGACTTCAGACTCCAGACTCGAAGGCTTCAGACTTTTTCAGGAGCCATGATGTCGACGGTGTCGATCACTCCAACAACCGCCGCGTCGACCGGCGCATCCTTCATGTTCTGCGCCAGCCGGGCGCTCGATCCAGCCACGACCAGCACGCGCTCATGAAATCCGGCGCCGACCGTATCGACCGCCACGACGTAGCCACTCGTGTCCGACCCGTCAACGTTGATGGGCCGGACGATCAGGAGCTTTTTACCTTCCAGC
>DATANL010000243.1:0-2791 GCA_036266295.1 Pyrinomonadaceae bacterium
TGCGAATTCCGCAGAGGCTTTCTTTTATTCGAAAACTTTCTGGTGTCCTAGTTGAATTCGATGACGAGGTTCTTTTCGCAGAAGTCGAACTTCACTGCTTCGGACCATTCGCCATTGGCAAATTTGGCTTTGAACCACCAATTGCATTTGCCGTCGTCGGTGGACTTATCCCAGACCATTTCTTCGGTGGCGCCGGCAGCAACTCCATCGCCGATGTCAAAGTCGCCCCACTCCTTAGAGCCTTCTTCGGCAACTTTGATCGCCGTAATTTTCTGTCGAGTGTTGTTGTGTACCTTGAACTTATAGTCAAAAGTCTTCGCAAAGCTGAGCGTGCCGCTCATCATCACGACAGCCAATCCGAGCATGAGAAATTTACCGAGACTGTTAGTAACGCGCATTCATTTTCTCCAAATAGTTAGTATTCCCCGAAACCTCTTGGGGAGCACGGGGCTGTCGAGATAGAGCGTTCGACCCCGCAGATAATACGGGTTCGCCCTCGGTTTCGCAATGCCTTCGGAAAATGCCTTGCGGTTTTGTCACTTTCCCTTCACGAATCAGCGATTGAACCAATTCAGTTTTGGCGCTGTTAGGACAACGGTTTACGATGCGATGTAGAAGACAAGATCGTGGCTACTCGTTCGACTATCATCATCGGCGCCGGGGCGGCCGGACTCGCTGCCGCACGCGACTTGAGCCGCGCGGGTTGCGAAGTCGTCGTCATCGAAGCGCGCGACCGGATTGGCGGCCGCGTCTTTACGCTTACGGATGCGGTCGCTTCAGTCCCGATCGAACTCGGCGCTGAGTTCGTGCACGGCAAGGGGCCAGCGCTCTGGAAAATCGCGCAGGCCGCGAACCTCAGGATTTCTGAAATCAGCGAGCGCCACTGGTATTTCGACGAGGGAAAGATCAGCAGGTCGCATGAATTCTGGAAGCACGTCGAGCGATTGATGAGTCGGATGAAATCAAGTTCGGCGGACCAGTCGCTCGCCGACTTCTTGCGCGAGTTGCCGGATGATGATGAAAACCGGCGCGCCAAACAGATGGTGACTCGATACGTCGAAGGATTTCATGCTGCCGATGTCGATCGCATCGGCACTCGCGGATTAATCGCCGCCAACGACGCCGCCGACGATATCGATGGCGACCGAGCCTTCCGATTTGAACGCGGGTACGATTCGTTGATGCAAGCGCTGCGCGGCGAAGCGGAAACTTGCGGTGCAAACTTTCAATTGAACACCGTGGTTGACGAGATTCGTTGGGAAGCGAATGCGACAACTGTGGTTTGTAAACCCGCCGGTGTGATTGACGCCGCCGCCCGCATCGACTACTCAGCTGAAGCGATCATTATCACGGTGCCACTCGCGATTCTTCAGAAACAGCCGGCGGACGGAGGCATCCGCTTCGTCCCCGATCTGCCGGTCGCCAGGCAGGCCGCCATTGAACGACTGGTCATGGGAAATGTCCTCAAGATCAATTTGCTCTTTCGCGAACGCTTCTGGGAAGACGCAAAGGTGTGGGATGAACACGGCGAGCGAGTCAGTTTTCGCGACGCGGGATTCTTTCATTGTCCCGACGCGCCGTTGCCAAGCTGGTGGACGCAGTTGCCGCTTCGCGCGCCGCTGCTGGTCGGATGGGCCGGCGGGCCGCGAGTAGATCGTCTTCGCAGCCGCAGCGATAGCCATCAATTCATTATCGATCAAGCGATCGTTTCACTCGCGCGCATCTTCAACTTGTCCCCGGCCGAAATCAGCAGTCAGCTGGTCCAATCATACTTCCATGATTGGGCCGACGATCCCTTCACGCGGGGCGCGTACACCTACGTCCCGGTAAGCGGACTCGAAGCTCAAGAGACGCTCTCGGCTCCGTTGGATAACAAACTGTTCTTTGCCGGAGAAGCGACCGCCACCGGCCATATCGGCACAGTCCATGGCGCGGTTCAGAGCGGCCAAAGAGCGGCCGCAGAGATTTTACGCGTCACTTCTTAACCCAAACCGCGGAATATCGCCAGAGGAGGTGCTTGCGAATGGTCACGCCGGGAAATATCGACGTGTAGAAAGTCCGCACTTCGTCCATCGTCAGGTATCGATCCGTTTTCCCATGGGCTTCCCACGCGGCGCGCACTTCACGCGGGGGCCGCAGACGTCCCTTATGAAAGAGGCGCAGGGTAACACTCGTCCCCAGCGCAACCACGTGTAGCAGCGCATCCAGCAGGCCGCGCGCCGTCAGCAGATTTGTTTCAGGTTGGTATAGATCCAGCACCACAAGTTTGCCGCCCGGTCTTAGCGCATCTTTCAATTTTGGAAGTACATCTGCGTGAGACAGATGATGCAGGGTTGCGATGGTCGCAATGCAGTCAAAATGAGCAGCGGGTAACGCTCGCGTCATTATGTCGCCAACTTCGAATTCGATTTGCGGAAACTGACTCGAACGGGAACGCGCCACGCGGATCATCTCTGACGAGAGGTCTATGGCCGTTACATTTTTAGCGCTAAGCGCGAGGGCTCGAGAGAAAGCGCCGGTGCCGCAGCCAATCTCTAAAACGTTTTCACATTGCGCGGGAACGTGGCGCAGTAGAAAATCGCGATAGTGATCGATAGCGGTCCAACCTGCTTCGTCGAGTTGCGCGAGGCGATCAAAATCTTTCTCAATCGCGGACAAAGTGCAGGCAGTATATCAGCGTCGGAAGGGGATCTTGGTATGCTAGACTCACCCGGCAGCACGAATGTTGACTGCGCTCGTTTCAAATCGCAATTAAGAATTCCGCTACGCGATGGCCGACGATAACAAAGAA
>DATANL010000244.1:0-11957 GCA_036266295.1 Pyrinomonadaceae bacterium
ATGCGCGCCAGCATGCCGCCGGCGCGAATCGTCGAGTTAACCGGCAACAACCCGACAATGGTGCCGGCCACCGGTGGTTTTGCCTCGAAGGGTTTCAACATCGCGCGCAGCTCTTCACGTCCCGATGCATCACCAAACCGGACCAGTTGCAGCGCGGCGTTCCGGCGCACGAGCGGGTCGTCGTCTTTCAGCAATTGCAGCAACGCGGCGTGGAAGTCATCTGACTTATTGTCCTGGCCCATCACCCAAGCCGCAGTCTTGCGGACCTCGGCGACCGAAGACTTCGAAGCGGCGACGATCTGCGAATAGAACTGCGTGGCGTTTGGCTCTCCTTTTTCGATCTTGGCCTCGACCTGAAGCAGCGCGTGCTGCATGTGACGTGGATTATTTTGATCGTTGAGATATGTTGTGAGCTCCTGATCCGATAAGCCGCGGCCGAACCAGGTCAGATACCACGTGAGGAACGGGACGACGATGAACAACGCGGCCACGATTATCAGCCACACGTTGGACGGACGACGCGGTCGAGAGACGACGACCACTGCGTCATTGTTTTGACCGTTGGAGTTCACCGAGTTATCCGGCATTTGTCATCTGTTATTCAATCACGAGATCACCAAATCAAATATCTCGCGGTGCGCGCACAGTACGCTGCATACTCCGCGCCGTATTGCTTCTTCAGGAACTCTTCCTCACGCACGATCTGGAAATGCATAGCCACCACAGCCAGGACCGCGAAGAGTAGGAAAAACCAGGTGCCATTCACCAGGAAGATGCCAAAGAAGAACAGAATGAAGGCCACGTAAATTGGATTTCGCGTCACGGCAAAAATGCCGCCGGTCACCAGCGCGCCGGGCGTCTTACGGTCGATGCCTATTCTCCACGAAGTCCCAAAATTTACGAACGCCAGGAGGAACGGAATCAATCCGGCGATCAATAGCGCCAAGCCGATCATCCTGGCAGCCTGCGTCTCGAGAACAGCAAGCCCGACACGATCCGGAAAGAGATCGACGGGCGCTCGCAGCGCGCGCAGGAGTACTTCGACGACCCACAGAACCAACGCCAGGAACGAAAGCAGTTCAATTATCCGCCACGCGCCTTTGCCGTGACCGATGACGACGGGAAAGACGCCGGTTGCCGCCCACAACAACAACGCCTTGCCCACGATGACGCAGGTGATCACGACGATCAGTGCGATTTGAAAGTAATTCAGGAAGCCCATCGTAAGCGCGAGCAGTATCGGCGTGAACTCCGGCGAAATCTACTGCACGGACGGATACAGGTGGTAAAGCATCAGATAAACAATCACGCCGGTAATCGATACATACATCCACATCGGCAACGTCCAACGCGCAATCGCCCGGTGCCGCAGAAAATCGCCGCGAAACGCGCGACGGAATGTGATGATTACGAACGGCACGATGACGGCGGCCATCACCGTGTGTGTCCCCAAAATCACCAGATAGATGGGGCGCACAATTCCCTGCCCCGCAAATCGGGTTGTGCCGTGATGCGCGTGGTAGACAATGTAGGAAATCAGGAAGAGCAAAGAAGCCGTCAGGGCCAGCAACTGACAACGCCGGTGCGCCAGCACCCGGCCGCGACGAATGAAGTAATAGCCGCTCGAGAGCAGCACAAAACTGGAAGCGTTGAGTGTCGCGTTGAGGTGCGGCAGGATGAAATAAAGATCAGTGAGCAGCTGAAAACCAGTGAGCAGTGAGCAGTGAGCAGTGAGCAGCATTAAGGCACAACCGGGGCGGCCGTGTTCGTGAGCATGGCGTTTCTAAACTGCTTACCGCTCACTGCTCACCGCTCACCTCTTTTTTCATCACTGCCATCATTCGATTGACATCCGGCGGCAGGGCGCGGCCTTTTGTATCTTTTAGAGAGGGCACGGCGCGCGCGGCGGGCGGCTTATCGGGCGTCATCACAGGTGACGCGCCGGATCCGGCCGCAACGACACCCGAAGCGCTTTTTTGCGCGGTGGCGACTTTGTTCTCAGCGGCTTTCGCGGCGTGCTTCGGCGCAGCTTTTACCGGCTTGGAAACCAGTACCTCATAGCCGCAGCGTTCGCATTGCCACGACGGGAAAATTGCGTTGGGATCGCCCGTGCTTTGGTAAACGGCGCGGCGCGAAGGAATGATCTTGCCGCCACAGCGCGGACATGATCGGCCGCGCGTGGTGCGGCGCTCGATGTCGATTCCGAGTTGTAGGGCTACATCCTTCATTGATCGTTCGAACTGTGTCCCTTTAACCTGAGCGTCGCTGGCGCATCGCGACAATAAATATCGTGCAGAAGATCGAGACCGGCGGAATCAGCAGCACCAAAACTCCGATGTTAAAGTTGCGAATGAATGAACTATTGTTACCCAAAGACGCGCGGCACATGACGCATTGGGCCAGCGACGTGGTCGCACCGAGATCAAAGATGAGGCCCAGCGCGAATATTAGCAAAGCCAAAACTAACAGATGACGCAACTTCAGTTTCATTTCTTGCCGGCCATTGGGCCCCGGCGCTAACGAGGCCGCTTCTGACGCATCAGTGATCCGGTTCTGCCGCGGTCGCCGGCGGGCCGGAGTATCTCAGGTTCTTCGCGCGGAAACTGTCGGGAAAGAAAATCAACAACAGACAGATGCAAACAACTACCGCGGGAACTATTGTCAGGATCAGGTTCAGCCGCTCAAATCTCAAGTGCATGAAATATGCGATGATCAGCGCCGCCTTGATAAGAGACGCGCCCATCAGAATTACCAACATCAGCACCACGTTCAGGTGGATATAGCCGAGAAACACTTCGAAGCCCGTCAGCGCCAGCAGCCAGACCCAAACCATCATGAAGAGCCGGTAACTGCCCGCGAAGTGAACTTCTTCAACCGGTTCGGCATGCGCGTCGGCTGACAATTCGCCTGACGCTTCGGCCGCCTGCGCGGCTTTTCGTTTGGCCAGCATGTCCATGCCCGGCACCACCAGGAAACACAAAGCCAACAGCAGCGGCACCACGGTGAAGAACAACCCGTCAGTGCTGATCACAGTTCCGGCCGCAAACAAATTGTAAGCCACCAGCGCCAGGAAGAGTGCGGCGCCGACCAGACAGACAATGTTCAGCAGCGACTGTTCACGTTTCTCGGTTGATTGCGGTTCGGCCATATCTTGCGTCATAAACTATTCTCGGGTAATGGTCAACGACTTTCGCCGGCGGACGGCGGCCCGTTATAACGTAACTCTCTGGCGCGAAAACTGTCCGGAAAGAAAATCAACAAAAGGCAGATGCAAATCACCAGTGCCGGCACGATCGTCAGCACCAGATTCAGCCGCTCAAAGCGCAGGTGCATGAAATAAGCGACGATGAGCGCGGCTTTGACGATCGACGCGCCCATCAGAATCACCAGCATCAGCACCACATTCAGATGAATGTATCCGAGAAAGACTTCGAAGCTCGTCAACAGCAGCAACCAAACCCAAACGGAGATGAAGAGCTTGTTGCTACCCGCGAAATGATCGTGCGTTTCGGCGAAGGCGCTCATGTGGTTCTCCTGGTAGCACAGACTTTAGCCTGGGCATACATCACAGGCTGAAGCCTGTGCTACGCCACTACTTCTTCGGATCAATCGAAAGCAGATAGATCATCGGGAACACAAACATCCAGACCAGGTCGACAAAGTGCCAATACAAGCCGCTGATTTCAATATCTTCGTGTTTCAGGTTCTTCACGCGCGCGGCTACGACAAATAAATAAATGCAGCCGGTGAACACGTGGAACATGTGCATGCCGGTGATGCCAAAGAAGGTGGCGCCGAATAAGGGCGTCGAGCCGGGCCACCTTTCGGCCCACTCCTGCGGCAACTGAAACGGCTTCAGTCCTTCAGCCATCAAATGGCTCCACTCGATCGAGTGCAGGATGATAAAGGTCGCGCCGAGCAGGGCGGTCAGAATGATCCAGGTGCGCGCTTTCGACTTCTTACCATGAGCCGAGGCGGACACGGCCATCACCATCGTCAAGCTGGAGGACAACAGCACCAGCGTCATTACTGACGAGAAGACGATGCTCGGATAGAACTTGAACGGCGTGGGCCAGACATTCGAGGCGCGCACGTAAGCGTAGCCAATCAGCAGCGCCGAAAACGTCAGCGAGTCGGACATGATGAAAAGCCACATGCCGAGTTTCCGGTGACCGACGCGATAAGGATGAACGCCACCGCCCCAATCGTCGACTAAGACATCTGCTTCAGCAGCCATCGGTTATCCTCCGAGAGTTTGGTTCCCTCTCCCGGTTGGAGAGGAGAGAAAATCTCATTTCCAAAACGTCAACAGCATGAACAGTCCAATCCAAAGCACGTCCATGAAGTGCCAATAGATCGTTACGGCGTCGGCAGCGCCGAGGCGCCGCAATTCAGCATCGACCGAGGTGCGCGGTCCGCGAGTGCGAATCACCAGATAACCCAGCGCGACCAAACCACCCATCACGTGCACGCCGTGCGCGCCGGTGAATAGATAGAAGAACGAGTTATAAGGATTGCTCGCCAGGTACGCTCCCTGCCGGACCAGTTGCCGCCACGCGAACATTTGCGAAACGACAAAGGCAATTCCCAGCACCACGGTATTGGCCAGCCAGAGGCCGTATCCTGATTCATTGTGGCTCTTCAAAGATCTCCGCGACAATTCGATCGTCACGCTGCTGACGATGAGCAGCGCCGTGCTCAACCAGAGCACCTTCGGCATCGCAATGCGATGCCAATCGTCGGATGAGGCGGAACGAACGATGTACGCGCTGGTGAGGGCAACGAACAGCATCAGGATGCTGCCAATGGCCATCCAGATACCGATCCGGTAACGCGCCGGCGAGAATTGAAACGGCGTGTCATTGCCGCCTCCATTCTTATGAAAGCCGTTGCCGTTGCGCGGCCGCGGTCCCGCACCGATACCGGTTTTGACCGCGCGATCAGTGCCTGTGGCCGTTGCCGCCATTTCCGCCTCCATGATCGGCAACTATGTTTTCGCCGTCAGTCTGCATAATGAAATCGTTCGGCGCTCCGGGAACCGAGAACTCGTACGGCCCGTGATACACAGCCGGGACGATGCCGGCAAAATTGTCGTGCGGCGGCGGCGACGGAATCCCCCACTCGAGCGTCGTCGCTTCCCAGGGATTTTCGCCGGCCGGCGCGCCTTTGAAGATGCTCCAGAAGAAATTGAAGTAGAAAAGGACCTGGGCCACGACCGTGATAATCGCTGCCACCGTCACAAACAAGACCAGTGAATGAGAGTTCTTCAAGAACTCGTATTCAGTGAACTGCGCATAGCGTCGCGGCATACCCAGCAATCCCATCGCGTGGAAGGGGACGAAGATCGCATAGACGCCGAGGAAAGTAATCCAGAAATGAATCTTGCCGATGCCTTCGTTCATCATGCGGCCGAACATCTTCGGGAACCAAAAGTAAGTCGCGGCGAACATTCCAAAGATCGACGCGACACCCATCACCAGATGGAAGTGGACCGTCACGAAATACGTGTCGTGAAAGAAGAAGTCGAGCGACGATTGACCCAGCACGAGGCCGGTGATGCCGCCGGCGACAAACAACGATACGAAACCGATCGAGAAGAGCATCGGGGTCGTAAAGCGTATCCGCGCTCCCCAAAGCGTGCCGATCCAGTTGAATGTCTTAATTGCCGAAGGCACGCCGATCGACAACGTCAGCACCGAAAAAGCGACGGCTGAGTAAGGACTCATGCCGCTCATGAACATGTGATGGCCCCAGACGAAGAAGCCCAGCATGCCGATCGCAAAAATTGCGAACACCATCGCGCGATAACCGAAGACGGGTTTGCGCGCAAAGGTAGAAAGGATGTGCGAGGTCGCGCCCATGCCCGGCAGAATCGCAATGTAAACTTCCGGATGGCCGAAGAACCAGAACAAGTGTTGCCAGAGTAGCGGCGAGCCACCGTTATGCAAAGGCACCAGGCCGCCACTGACATACAAGCCACCGGGAATGAAGAAGCTGGTGCCGGCGATGCGATCGAGCAAAAGGAGAATGCCGCCGCCGAGCAGAACCGGAAATGACAACAGCGCCAGAATCGCGGTGGTGAACCATGCCCAGCAAGTCAAAGGCATGCGCATCAGCGTCATCCCGCGAGTACGCATGTTGAGCAAGGTCGTTATGAAGTTGAGCGCGCCCAGCAGCGAGCCCACGCAGAAAATTGCGATACTAATAACCCAAAGATTTACGCCCGCGCCTTGTCCTGGTCCGGCGATCTTTCCGAGCGCGCTCAAAGGCGGATAACCAGTCCAGCCGCCGATGGGGCCGACGGTGCCGCTGCCACCCGCGAAGGAATCGCCGAGCTTCGAAAACCATCCGCCGACTGTGGCGTTACCTTCGGCAAAAATCGCGAGGAGAATCACGATGAAACCGACGAAGGTGACCCAGAACGACAACATGTTCAAGGTCGGGAAGGCCATATCTTCCGCGCCGATTTGAATCGGCAGAAAATAATTTCCAAAACCACCCTGCGGCGCGGTGGTCAGCACGAAGAAGACCATGATCGTGCCGTGCATGGTCACCAGGCTGAGATAAAACTCCGGCGTCATCACCCCGCCCGGCGCGCCCTGCGGAAACAGTGTTTCCAGGATCTTGATGTGCGTCCCGGGCCAGCTCAGGTTCACCCGCATCAGCACCGACATGATCATCCCGACGACGACCGCACTCAGCGCCAGCAGAATGTACTGAATGCCGATGACTTTATGATCGATGCTGAATATATATTTGCGAATGAAGCCCGTCGGCGCCGGGTGCCGATGCACTTCTGTATGAGCCGCTTCTGCCATCGTAGGTTCTCTCCTTAAACCAAGGGGCAAAAATCTGAAACTCAGTAAGTCGGAAGTTGATATTTATTAAGTAGCTCGCCCTGGCGCGCCTGGAACTTCTCCTGCGGCATCGCCACCAGTTCCTCGAACTCGTTCTGTGGCAGCACCAGCATGTACGCCTTCATCTTGAAGTGGTTCATCCCGCACAGCTCGGCGCAGGCCAGTTCATACTTGCCGGGTTTGAGCGCGGTGAAGTGAACGTGGATTTTCATTCCCGGCACCAGGTCCTGCTTGAAACGAAGTTGCGGCACAAAGAAACTGTGCGTCACATCTTTCGAGTTGAGGACCAGCTCGACGGGACGATTGGCCGGCACCGCCAGGGTGGCCACGACTGAATCGTCCTTGGCGTTCGGATCGGTGTCGTCCAGCCCGACAAAGTTCAACGAAGAATCATCGATCAAATTTGGATCGGTGCGGCCGAACACGCCGTCTTTCCCTGGATAATGGAAGTTCCAGCTAAACTGCTGCGCGACCACTTCGACTGTGTAGGCGCCGGCCGGGACCTTGGTCAGGTTGAGCGAGGCCCACACGCGCTGGCCCATGATGCCGAGACTGATGAAGATGATCGCGGTCACCACCGTCCAGATGACTTCCAGCCGATTGTTGCCGTGCGAATAGGTCGCTCGTTGCTTGTCCCCGCTGTCGCGGTATTTCCAGACCACCCAGCCGAGGCCAATTTGCGCGGCCGCAAACGAAATGCCGACGACGATAATCGTGATCAGAAACTGCCGGTCATAGGCTGGCCCATGTTCGGTGATCGCCGGCGGAAACCACCACCTCCCGCTAACGAACATCCAGACTGAGAGAATTGTGATTAGCCAGATTGCTATTCCCAGAAGGCGTCCCATTAAGTGTCTCCTTCAGTAGCACAGACTTCAGTCTGTGTTGTCTCGATTCGGCCACAGACTCAAGTCTGTGCTACTTCACCGATTCAAGACCATTACGCCGAACAATAAAGGCAGATACAGCACCGAAGCCAGGAGCAGTTGTCGCGCATGTTGATTCGATTTTGATAATGCCGCCCGAATGCTGCTGGCAAGGAACAGCAAGCTGAGTACAGCGGCAGCAACCAGATAAATCTTTCCGGATATTCCGAGGACCGCCGGCAGCAGGCTGACCGGCACGAGCATCAGCGAGTACGCGATGATCTGCTGTCCCGTCACGCGCCCGTCCGGTTCGACTACCGGCAGCATGCGTATGCCGGCGCGGCCGTAATCTTCGCGATACATCCAGGCAATCGCGAGGAAGTGCGGAAACTGCCAGAGAAATAGAATCGCGAACAGCACCCAGGCAGCGACATCAATCTCTCCGCGCGCCGCAGTCCATCCCATCAAAGGCGGCATCGCTCCCGGAAAAGCGCCCAGCGCCGTTGATAGAGTTGTGCGCGTCTTCAGCGGCGTGTACACGAACAGATAACCGGTTATAACTGTGAGGCCCAACAGCGCCGTCAAAGGGTTCACCAATACCGCGAGATAGCCTTCGGCCATCAGGGTCAGGCCGATGCCAAACCACAGCGCCTCAAACGGAAACAAGCGACCCGAAGGCAACGGACGATCGGCGGTCCGCCGCATCAATCCATCCAGATCGCGTTCGATGAATTGATTGAGCGTCGCAATGCCGGATGACAACAACGCGATTCCAATGAGAGCGTGCACGAACTGCACGTAATTGACTGCTCCGCGCGATCCGAGCACAAACCCGGCGGCAGACGTCAACACAATTAGAAATGTGATGCGCGGCTTGGTTAGCTCAACGTAAGCGGCCACGCGCGCCCTGGCAGTCAACGAGTTGACGGCCGGCTCGGCGGCAGTTGAATGAATTGGTAATGCAGCAGTCTTCGTCGACATAAATCATCCCCGCCTCTTTCGAGCGGGTAAACGCACTATGCGTGAGCCAGGCGATACTCTGCTTGTTTCGCGCGCACGATTCGAAATACTCGTAATGTCAAAACAATGGTCGCCGCGAAAACCAGCGCGCCACATGCGACGTGCGCCACGGTTACCGCGACCATGGGAGTCAACGGCTGCGGATCGTTCGGCGACGTCCGGCGCGTCATGTAGGCAGCCAGGCCAAGTCCCAGTTGGACCACTAACAGGAACGCGGCGATTGCGCCCGGCCTGGTTAAGTATGTCTCTGGTCGAAAACGCAAGACGACCGAGGCGATGGTGGTTGATAAAACCAGTGTCACAACCACCGCGCCGCAAATATGAGCGACCAACAAAGGTGTCGGCAGGTCTTGATCCCATGTCGCTGAGTGTCTCAACGTGGCGCCCAATACCAACTGGGTCAGGATTATCGCGAGGCTGAACACGCATAAGGCGCGGACCGGCGGCCCTTCCACCAACTGATCAAGCGGCTCACTCTCGATCCAACGCTTCGAAGTAAAGACCGCCAGGCTTACGGTAATGAGAAAGAACAGTTGGGCCAACGTCGCGTGCGCTGCCGAAACGATCAACGGCAGATTCAACTTGACGGTCAATCCGCCCAGCAAGCCCTGCGCAACGACCGCACCCAGCGCCGCCCAGCCGAGCCACTTTACCCACGTCCTGGGTTCACGAAACTGCAGGTAGAACGCCAGCACGATCGTCAGCATTCCGACGGCGGTCGCCACCATGCGATGGCCGTGTTCCCAGAACAGGTTCCCCACCATTTTGGGAAACACCTGCCCGTTTGAAAGCGGCCAGTCGGAAGTTGCGAGGCCCGCGTCGTGACTCGTCACATTCGCGCCCGCAATTATGAGAAAGAACGTCGCACACGCCACAAATACGGCGAAGCGGTGAACACCTTTGGACATCGTGACAGGTAAATGGTGATAGGTGATAAGAGCTGCCTATCACCCGTCACCTATCACTCCTCAATGATTATGCAGCGTCGGGAACGTGATGGCTTCGAGCATGGGCCACGAACTCGGCTGGACCATCGCCGTGCCGCCGAACGAGAAGTCCGCCTTCGCTGCGCCACTGGCCGCGACGGTCACGTCCATCTTTTGCTCAGTACCGTTGGCGCCGCCTTCATGCCATGCGACCACGGTGTACTTGCCCGGCGGTACGCCCTTGATTGAGTAACTGCCATCTTCAGCAGTTATTGCGAAGAACGGGTGCTTCGACACCGCGACGTAAGCCTTCATCCACGGATGCTGATTGCACTTGACCGGCACGAGCACTTCCGCGCGGGCCATCTTATGCTGCAACGGCGGTGCGCCATTGGCCTGACCCTGGTTCCAATCGGGATTGCTCTTCGGCGTGAAGTGCACATTGTGCTGCGTCGGATCGCTATTGGTGATATTGATTGGCTCGTTCACCACCACACCCAGGACGTGCGGCTTGTAGTGACAACCATTCTGATCGAGCGTCGCCGAAGCCGGCATGTCCGAAAACTTTCCATAGTCACCAATCTTCGAGCCATCAGCCAACGTGCCGTCCTTAATATAGACGTAGGTGTTGGCTAGTTTGCCGTCCTTGATCACCCACTCCTCAGTCTTGAGGTCGGGACTCTTCGAGGTGCAGGCAGAGTCGGCCGACGTGTCGATCTTCTTCGCTTCGGGCGCCGTGCCGTTGTAGGAAACTACTCCGGATATCGTGCCTTCGTTGCCCTTTTTCGCTAAAGTCTTGCCGCCACTATCAGCCGGACCGCCATCGTTATCGTTCTCGCCGCCGCCTTTGGTGCATGACGAAGCAAGCGATAGCAAGCTGATCATGGCAATCAATCCGAGCCACAATCGTGCGTTCTTACTCAACATATATTGAGTCCTCCAAAATTAAGATACCTGTCTGTATTTGAGAATTAAGCATACTTGATGTAACGCGAACTGTCAGCTTGGGCATTGAGTTGCAGGTGTCAGAGTACCAACTTTAGTCGGGTCCTGGCCGAGAGAAAAAGAAGTCGGCACTCTTACCACGTTTTCTCAACGCGCGTGATGTAATCGATGATGACCAACACGCTCACGCCGGCCACTCCGATTTCGGGTTAGCTGTTCCGTTCCTTTCGGCTGCCTACCGTTGCGGCCAGTTGTATTCGTCGTCGCCGCGGGCGTAGCCGCAGGTTTCGCCGGCGCGGGCGATGCCGCCAACAGACGCTTCTGCTCATCGGGCGTCATCATAAACATGTAGCGCACCACCAGCCGCGCATGATCATCGTGGTAACCCGCGACGTCTGGCGGCATCGCCGGCAGATTCACAACCCAACGGTCTTTTTCTTTGTCCTTCACAAACAGGCCCGAAGGCATCGCCGTGCCCGGCGAAATCTGCGCCGGATCCAGAATCCAACGGAACACCCAGTCGGGCTTCAGGCGCTGACTCGCGAGCAGGAAGTTCGGGGCAATCGCCCTCGCGTCATGCGTCGGCTCGCCGGTGATGTGACACTTCAGACAGGGCGTGCCGGAGACAAACATCGTGCGAGCGATCGACTTCTCAGATTCCGTCAGCGGGACCATCGGCTCCTTTATATATGGATCGTTCTGCGAAGAGACGGCGATGAAAAACCGCACCAGCACCCGCAGTTCATTCGGCGAGAAATTGAAGGTCGGCATGTGCACCTGGATGTAAGGACGAATGCCGTTCCGGTTCAGGCCCCACTGAGGCAGAAGCTTGCCGTTACTTTGATCGTTCGCGGTTGTCGCCGCCGGCTTGGCCGCCGGTGACGCCGCCGCATTCGGCGACGCATTAGCCTTGGGCGAAGAGGCCGGCGCGGCGGAAGACGACGAAGGCGTCGACGGCTTTTCACCCGCCTGCATCAACGAAGGATCCTTCAGGAACTTCATCAGCCAGTCGGGATCGACACGCGCGCCCTCACTCGTAAGTGGCGGCGGCAAATACTCTTTCGTGCTTTGATAAAACGGTAGTGAACCTAAAACTGTGCCAGTTACCATCAGAGGTTCGCCCGCATTGTTGTAGGCGCTGATCTGCTGACCGGGCTGCAGCACGTGACAGCCCATGCAGTTGTATTTCTTGATTACCCACCAGCCGTTCTGAATGTCCTGCCGCCGCGAGTCCTGCGGATTGTAGAAGAGCGACGCCGGTACGTTCGCGCCTTCCGCGCCCTGGCTGCCGAGCAACAGCGTGGTCAACCCCGTGCGCCAGCCTTCCGTCAAGTAAGGTTTGG
>DATANL010000245.1:0-6805 GCA_036266295.1 Pyrinomonadaceae bacterium
GTTCGCCAGCCAGCGCCTTCAGCCGATCCTTCCAGGTAGTATGCGAATCGATCTTCTTCTTCTTGATGCTTACTACGATGTAGCGATCAAGATTGAAGATCATGAACCCCCAGAAGATGCCGAATGCCACGGCCGTTTTAAGCGAGTGGAATACCGTAAAGAAAGCAAAACTCGCCGACACTCCGGCGAGGATTCCGGTGGTGAAGATCGCCGCGCCTATTCCCGTGTACTTGCTGCCTTCGGTCTTACAACCCTCGGTTTCCATGAGCGAAACCGATGCTCCAGAACAGGTCCAAAAGAATCTGCTGACGTACTTCAGCATATTGGAATCCAAGTGCGGACTAGGCCTCGGTGAGTTGAAACTCTCGAGCCAGAGATGGGAAAAACGACGCCAAGATATTCATAAGGGTGTCAAATGTCAATGAAAATACTAATCGTTCTCGCCTTCGACCTTACCGCTTATTGCATAGGATGTTGCCGCAAGGTCTATAGCGTAAAATAAATCGCCGAATAAACGTGACCGCACGCTCTCGCGACCGATCATTTTTAGACCGATGACATCTGGGTTTTTCTAAACGACGGTTATCCAGGTAGAGTGCCGTTTTTCCTAGACTTAACGCAATATACTGGTAAGATAGTCCGCTAAAACGGTTCGCATTTCAATCAACGATGTAAACGCCTGCGGTTAGCTTGCGGCGCAGCCGAAGCGGTTATTACAAGGAGTCGTACTTGGTGAGTCCGGAAGAACCAGAAGACATCGACGAGTGGCAAGAGGCCATGTTAAGGGTACGCTACGCCGAGACTGACAAGATGGGTGTGGTCTACCACGCGAACTATCTGGTCTGGTTTGAAATTGGTCGCACCGAGTTCTGCCGCGCGCGCGGATTTTCCTACCGCGACATGGAAGAAAACGAGAACGCGTTCCTCGTCGTCGCTGAGAGTTACTGCCGCTACAAAGCTCCGGCCTACTACGACGACGTTTTGATTGTCCGCACACACATCACCGAACTGCGCCGGCGCTCCCTGCGCTTTGGCTATGAAATCGTTCGCGAATCGGATGGCGTGGTGATCGCCGAAGGCGAGACCGGCCATGTTGTCACCGATTCCAACAGCCGCGTCCGTTCGTTCCCGCCCGGCTTTGCCGAATTGCTTCTTTCACCGCCAACCGAGAGTCAGAATGTTGGCGAGCCAGTTCCGGAAGATGAAGCGCCGTTGTAACAGTGGGCAGTGGGCTGTGAGCAGTGGCCAGGGACCGCCTGATCACTTATACCGATTTAGCCTGAAGGGGAGACTCCTATGACAGTGAAGAACTATCAAGAACTGGTCGCCTGGCAAAAAGCAATGGACCTCGTGGAAGACGTTTACAAATTGACCAAACATTTTCCGCGCGAAGAGCTTTATGCTCTGACCAGCCAAATCCGGAGAGCCGCGGTTTCTGTTCCCTCCAACATCGCTGAAGGACAGGGACGACGAACGACATCCGATTTCCTGCGGCACCTATCTATTGCTTATGGATCGCTGCGTGAAGTCGAAACCCAAGCTATGATCGCTCAGAGGTTGAAATACGTCGCGGGCGCGAACGTGAAATCTGTAATCGATAAGGCTGGCGACGTCGGGCGTCTACTCAATGGCTTAATGTCGGCCCTCGAAAAACGGACTGCTTAACTGCGCACTGCCCACCGCTCACTGCACACTAACTCTGGTGCGCCAGACTAATCCGCTCAATCGATCGCGCCCGCCCCGTCTCCTCATCGACATCAACAACGATTGCGCAGATGCGAACCTCGCTTTTCGAATGGTCCGGTTTGCGATGGAGCGGGGACCGGAAGCGATGGATGATGTCGCCTTTTTTCATGCCAATCACGCCGCCGTAACTGCCCGTCATGCCAATGTCGGTGATGAAAGCTGTGCCTTCGTGAAGTAGTCGCTCGTCCGCCGTCTGCACGTGCGTGTGCGTACCAAAAACCACGGAGACTCGTCCGTCCAGGAACCAGCCCATCGCCGATTTTTCTGACGTCGCCTCAGCGTGCATATCGACGATGCGCACCTTGACATCGCCATTCAGCGACGACAGAAGTTCATCCGCCACGCGAAATGGATCGTCGGCCGGGTGCATAAAGACACGGCCCAGCAGATTAAAGACCGCAACGCCGACTCCGTTCACCTGGCCGGTCCACATCGTGTTTCCCGGAGTGTCCGGCGGATAGTTCGCAGGTCTGAGCAGACGCGGTTGCTTCTTGATGTATTCGACGACTTCATGTTTGTCGAAGATATGATTGCCCGACGTCATCACGTCGATGCCGCACGAGAAAAGAAAGTCTGCAATCGCGGGAGTAATCGAAAATCCGCCCGCCACGTTCTCGGCATTCATCACCGTGAAATCGATGGCGTGCTGCTCTTTCAGGTCTTGCAGCCGATCGACCAGCGCCGAACGCCCGGGCTTGCCCACCACATCGCCGATTAAAAGGAGCTTCATAAAAGGAAAGTGACAAGTGACGAGTGGCAAGTGACAAGAAGATTCGAAGGCTTGTCACTCGTCACTGGTAACTTGTCACTGGAAACGACAGAGGGAAAACCGCCTGGCCGTTCCGAAGTCGTAATTGAACCTGAGTTAATCAGGTGGGTGGCCTTTTTTTCACCGCAAACTGTCGGCTCATCCTAACGTTGAGAACAAGCACTAGCTCGCGATGTCGGCCTCCCTTTTGAACGACGTTGGCTCAATCATCATAAGTCGGTGACGAACCCGGCAGAACCCTTCCCTCCGTCGCGAGGGGATACTAACATACGAGACGGGTAGTTTGTTAATGCAAACTTTGCGCGCCGCAAGCCCCGCCGGGACCCTAGTCTTTGCTCAAATCATGGAACAGAACGATCAGAAAAATCGATGTACCAATTGCCGTAGCGATCAACGCAATCTTGGTCGTTTTCGATAAATTGCTTCTCGATGTTTGCGGAAATTGCTGCGGACGCGGCGCGATCTTTCCGGCCTTGGCGTCGTTCACCAGCTTGTCCATGTCCTTTTTCAATTTCGCGGCAGACTGGGTCGTTGCCTTCTCCGAAGTCGCCTTGACGGCGGTTGCGGGTTCGTTGGGTTTGGGAACTTCAGCGAATGCCGAAGTAGCGCAAACACAAAGCGCTAACGCCAGCGCGAGCGGGAATGCCAAGAGTCTTTTATCCATAAGTTCTCCCCAGGTCGGTCACTGGATCGTCCATCGAATCAAAAGCATTGCGCGATGGACTGCCGCAAATGTCCGACATCTGAAACCAGAATTCGACGAGCACGTCAACGCAAGGTCGACTGTGGCGCAACGTCAATCTAATCGTGGATTGATTCGTCATGCGGTGACGCATGACACAAGGAAGGCGAACTCTATACCAGAGATTAACAAGGACAACTTCTTTTGTCGCGGTGGGTTGCTGAATGTGTCTGCTTGAATTCTGTAGTCATCGGATTTGGTCTCATAGAACGCAGCGCGATTTGCACGAGGTGTGTGTGAACGCATACCACCCGACCAAACCAACTACAACCACGGCGACACCCGCGATGATCGCAATCTTTGCGGTCTTCGACAGATTGTGGCTCTGGCCGGGCGGCAACTGTGATTGAGTGGCTAGCCTCAGCTTGCCGGCCCTGGCTTCTTCGGTAAGTCTTAATAAGTCGGATCTCAACTTGTCATTCGACTTGTGCGCAGGCGCGGCCGAAAAAACAAATTCTGCATTCCCGCTTTTGGCCAAACGCGCACTGAGAGGTTCCAACCGTTGCGCACAAGCCGATCGTGCGGTCAGGCCAAACGCCAGACAAAGTAGCAGCACGATAGAGATCGATTTGTTAATCGTCATGGCAACCTCCGAGTCAGTCTCAGGAAACGACTACCCGCTCCGCACTACGAGGGACCTTGAGCAAACGATCAAGCAATTCTGAACATTCGGCACTGCGGCTCGCCAACTGCTCGTCAGCCTGCTCGTGTGATTTACGCAATTGATGAAGCTCATCCGCGATGTAGAGCGCCGCCAGGATGGCGACCTTGCGCGAATCGACCGTCAGGGTGCCGGAAGAGATTTCGCGCATCCGCTGATCGACATATTCGGCGAGCTGCTTGAGGTATTCCGGATCACCATCGGAACGGACGGTGTACGCCTGGTCATAGATCTCCACCTTAATCGTCGGCGAAGCTTCCAACTCTTTACTTAAAGCGATTCCGTCTCCGCTCATTGTTCAATCGCCTCCACGACTTCAGGATCGGCAGCGGCAATCGCATCGAGCATGGCCTGGACCTTCACGCGCACGGCTTCGCGTTCGGCTAGTAACTGGTCGATTTGTGCCGACAGCTCTTCACTGTTTCCACCGGCATGACGCGCCGTCGCCAACTGTCGCTCGAGATCGTCTTTCTCCTGGCGCAAAGCTTTCGTCAGCTCGATGGTGCGGTAAATCTTGTCTTCGAGATGTGAGAATTTTTCCAGACCGTTTGTTGCCGCCATTTCTTTCTCCGGATGTAAGAATCAGGCGGGCTGATTATGCGATGGTGAATGCGGGAGTGCAAGAGTTAAGTGTCAGCACCGCGAGCGGTTTTCTCCTCGCCCGCTGGGAGAGGTTGGGTGAGGGTCCCGACTTTGTCGGGATAGCGACCGGATCAAGGTCGTCTGCGGAGGAATCAATTGATCCGGTCGCTACCGCTCGCGGTTCTGACACTTACCGGATTTCGGCGCCGAACTTTTCTTTGAGCGCTTCAACGATCGGCCAATGCACGGCGTCGACTTCTTCATCGCGCAGCGTACGTTCGTCCGCGCGATATTCGAATCGCAAGGTAGCCGATCGTTTGTCGTCGGCGATACCTTCGCCTTCGTAGGTGCCGACAAAACTTACGCCGGCGAAATAGTCGGTCCGCTGAGCTTCGGCCGCGCCAATCAACTGCCCAACCGAAACACTGCGATCCACGAGCAAAGAGACGTCGCGCACGATCGCCGGAAAACGAGGCAACCTCGAATAGAGCACGGGACGCTCGGGCATTTCGAACATCGCACTCAAATCCAATTCGGCAACGTACACCGGCTGCCGAAATTTATACGACCCGGTGATCGCTTCTTCAAGCCGGCCAATCGTGCCAACTTCGACGTCGCCGGCGCGGATGATTGCCGATTGCCCGGCGCGCAAATGCTTGACGTCCGCCGCGGCAAAGGTCAGCGGCGGCAAATTCATCGCATCGACGGCCGCCTCGAGCGCTCCCTTAACGTCGAAGAAATCCATTTGACGCGCAGGCTCGGCCCGCTCGGCCTCCATCGCGCCGCCGGTCGCGGCCAGCGCCAGCACTTCCCGCTCCTGCGGCAGCTGGCGGTCCGGCGAAGCGGCAAAGGCGCGGCCGGTTTCGAACAAACAAATGTCGCGAATGCCCTGATTAAGATTGTGGCGAATTGAATTCAACAATCCCGGCAAGAGCGTCTGCCGCATGCTTGAAGCTTCTTCAATAATCGGATTAGACAAAGTAATCGCGTCTTGCTGCTGCCGAAACGCGGGGATCGATTCGAATTCACGGGTGGCCTCGATGAAACTGAAGCTGATGGCTTCGTCGTATCCGAGGGCGGCGAGCGCGCGGCGCAACTTTCGTTTGCGCGTCTCGGCTGGATGATATTCACCGGCTGATTGGGCCGGCGGAAGCGCCAACTTGATGTTGTCGTACCCGGTGTGGCGCGCGATCTCTTCGACCAGGTCCGCTTCGATCGCTACGTCGTGACGCCAAGACGGAACCTGGTACGTCAGAGCCGGGCCGCCCTCTGAGGTTTCAGTGAAACCGAGCCCGGTCAGAATCCGCTTCATCTCGGTCTCGTCAACCTTGAGGCTGGTGATCGCTTCGACTTGAGCGGGACGAAGACTAACCTTTGATTCAAACCGTTTCGGATAAACATCGAGCGTGTCTGCAGTGGCGACGCCGCCGGCAATCTCGCAGATAAGCGCCACACAACGTTGCTGCGCCAGAAGGACGCCATCCGGATCCGTGTTTCGTTCGAACCGGTGAGAAGCTTCCGTCTGCAGGCCAAGTTTTCGCGCAGTCCGCCTGACCGAAGCGGGATTGAAGTACGCACTCTCGATCAAAACATCTGCGGTCGAATTTGAGATCTCAGACTCCTCGCCGCCCATGACCCCGGCGACGGCGACCGGCTTCCGCGCGTCCGCGATCACCAGCATTTCCTTGTCGAGCTCTCGTTCGATACCGTCCAGCGTCGTGATCTTTTCGCCCGGCGCGGCGCGGCGTACGACGATGCGATTCTCATCCAGTTTGGCGAGATCAAATGCATGCAACGGCTGGCCCATTTCATGCAGCACGTAGTTGGTTATGTCCGCCACGTTGTTGATTGGCCGCTGACCAATGGCTTCAAGTTTCCTGGTTAGCCATTCGGGCGATGGTGCGATCTTCACCCCGCGAACAACCCGCGCTGCATAGCGCGGACAAAGATCCGGATCGCGAATCTCGACGGCAGTGAATTCGCTCGTCCGGCCGTTTGTGTTGGTGACTTCGGACGTTGGGACTTCGAGTTTGGCGTTGTCAGATACCGCCAACTCGCGGGCGATGCCGATATGAGAAAGGCAGTCTCCGCGGTTCGAGGGAACTTCGACGTCGAGCACACTGTCATCGCCGCGCGACTCGACCGCATCAACCGCCAGACCGACATTCGTCAGCCGATCGCGGACTTCGTCCGGCGACAGCTTGGTGGCGGTAAGTTCTTTCAGCCAGTTGTAAGAAATCAACATAGTTCTGAGAGATTAGAGATTAGAGCTTAGAGGTTAGAGGTTAGAGCTTAGAGGTTAGAG